>JAYUCY010000078.1:0-19863 GCA_043740085.1 Ilumatobacteraceae bacterium | reverse complement strand
GCGTGCGAGCCGTCATCTCCGCAATGCAAGTGAGCCCGAGACCTGAGAAGCGGTCCTGCAGCCGGCGGTCGTCGAGTTCATCGACAGATGTACGAAGTCGTTTGGTGAGGTCACGAAGGCCCATGCCTGAATGCTAGGCCGAAGGTCCACGCATGCAAGACCCAGCCTTCCTCGGCGCACGCAACAACTGTCGCGCACGCCACGCGTATGGTGCGGTGACGGCTTTCCCCATGTCCCGTGTGTAACGAGAGGAGTAGTTTCTTGGCCATGCCTTTGATCGACGATCAGTCGCGCGACCACGCCTTCTACCCGGAGAGCGACGACGAACCAATGGCGGAGAACCATCGTCAGGCGGAGATCATCCGAACCCTGATCCTCGGGTTTCAGCGGCTGTACGCCGGCCGCCCCGATGTGCTCGTCGGCGGCGACAACTTCTGGTACCCGGTGAAGGGTCAGCCCAAGATCGTGATCGCGCCCGACACCATGGTGATAGTCGACCTACCAGCACCGCCCGACATCCGAACGATGGGCAGCTACCGCCAGTGGGAATTCGGTGGCCACGTCGCGTTGGCGATAGAGGTGCTGTCACCCAGCAACACCTGGACGGAGATGGTTCGCAAGCGCCAGTTCTACGATCGTCACGGCGCCGACGAGTACTGGGTGTTCGACCCGGATTCGGGTGGGCTGGAGGCGTGGGTTCGCGATGGCACGGCACTTCGCGAACTGCTCGTTGGGCAAAACGGTTTCCTCAGCCCTGCCACTGGCGTAGTAGTCAACGTGCTGGACGGTGACCTAGTGGTCAGTGATCCAGGTGGGCAGCGCCGCTGGCTCTGCCCGCTCGAGGAAGCCATGCGGGCCGAGACCGAGGCCGCCCGCGCCGAGACGGAGGCCGCCCGCGCCGACGAGGCCAGCCGGCGTGTCAGCGAACTCGAGGCGCGACTTGCGGTGTTGGAGGCCGCTCGCCTCGAGGATGGCACGCGGTGAACCTGTCGGTGTGGTGAGTGGCATACGCTTTGCCTATGTGCCGCAATATCACCACCCTTCGCGGGCTTGAGCCCATCGCCACGCCGGTCGAAATTGAGGCCGCCGCTCGCCAGTACGTCCGCAAGATCAGTGGCGTGCAAAAGACGTCACCCGCGACGGAGGCAGCATTCGAGGCCGCCGTGGCAGAGATCGCTCACATCACCGCGCATCTGCTGGCCGATCTGCCGCCACGCAAACAGCCGCCGCCGACCCTGCCGCCGCTACGGCGCGTGAACGCCGCCCGCGTCAGCTGACGCAGCGGTCGCGGTGCACTATCGGCCGTATCCTGATCGGCGTCATGCGCACCCGTACATTGCTCCTCTTGGCCGTGTCGTGCGGTCTCGCGATCCTGCTCGCCGGCGGCATTCAGCTGTTTCGCCTGTCCAACCAGCAGACCCCCGCACCGCCACTGGCTGTTGGGGCAACAGGTTCAGCCGGTGACGCGACGGTGACCGTTGAGGATGTGGACACTACCGATTCCGCCCTGGTGGTCACCGTGACACTGGCGGGCGTGGACGATCCCGAAGGTCTTGACGGGTTCTCGCTGGTCGCCCCCAATTCGCGGATCGCACCCGCGGCCGACGACACGGTGGATACTGCCTGCACCGGCTTCACAGTCGCCGAAGTGACGTGCACACTGAGCTTCCCAACCGAGGGCCTCACGGGAACGGATCGCCAGTTGTTACTGATCCGCGCCGATGACCAGGTTCGCTGGAAACTGGTGTAATCAATACCACCCACCGCGAGCCCCACGCCCAGCCGGTACCGTTGCGTTCGCAGACTTCGGCCACCCCCGACCAGAGTGGAGCTCACACAATCATGGACCAGCAGCAGTTCGACCTCGTGGTCATTGGTGGCGGCCCCGGCGGATACGGCGCAGCGTTGTACGCCACGTCGGCCGGGCTCAGCGTCGCGCTGGTGGAGAAGGGTGCCCTCGGTGGCACCTGCTTGAACCGTGGCTGCATTCCCGCCAAGGCGTTCCTCGAGTCCGCTGCTGTCAACCGTCATGTCCAACATGCCGCCGAGTTCGGTATCGAGAGCAGCGCCCCAGTCGTCAACTTCGCAGTGGTGCAGGCTCGCAAGCAGAGGATTGTTGACGGCATCGTGAAGGGTCTCGGCACGTTCATGAAGTCGAAGAAAATCACTGTGCTCGACGGCATCGGCACGCTAGGGGCGAACCGCACGGTGACCGTTGCTCACCCCGATGGCAGCACCAGCACCGTGACAGGCACCAACGTGATCTTGGCCTCGGGCAGTGTGCCACGCACCATCCCCGGCTTTGAGCCCGCCGGCCCAGTGATGACCAGCGACGAAGTGCTGATGCTCAACTACGTGCCCGCTCGCGTTGCGGTCATCGGTGGCGGTGCCATCGGCTGCGAGTTTGCCAGCACCTTCGCCGACCTCGGCTCGCAGGTCACCATCCTGGAAGGCCTCCCCAAGGTACTTCCGGGGCTCGACGACGACGTTGCCAACGTCGTCGTACGCAGTTTCAAGAAGAAGAACATCGACATCAAGACTGATGTCAAAGTCCTCGGCCATACGCCGAATGGCTTCGGCGGCACCACCGTTCACTTCGGTGCCGCCGACAGCGATGCCCAGAACCTGGAGGTCGATGCGGTGGTGGTCAGCATCGGCCGCCGCCCGTTTGCCGACCAGCTGGGCTTGCAGGGCACGGCAGTCTCGGTCAGCGATCGCGGTTTTGTCGAGGTCGACCAGTACTGCAGCACTGCCGAGCCGGGCGTGTACGCCATCGGCGACCTCATCGATACTCCTGCGCTGGCCCACGTGGGGTACGCCGAAGCCATCCTGGTCACCAAGCACATCCTCAATGAGGCACCTAACCCCATTCGGTACGACCGAGTGCCGTGGGCCATTTACTGTCACCCTGAGGTTGCCTTCTCCGGCCCGAGTGAAGAGGCGGCCCGCGCGGCCGGCTTCGATGTGGTCGTTGCGAAGCACCAGTTCCGTTCCAACAGTCGTGCGCAGATCCTCGGCGAGCTGGACGGTCTCGTCAAAGTGATCGCCAAGAAGAACGCCGACGGGACTGCCGGTCAGGTGCTCGGCGTGCACATGGTCGGGCCGTGGGTCACCGAGCAGCTCAGCGGCGGCTACCTTGCCGTGAACTGGGAAGCGACGGTTGCCGAGATCGCCGAGTTCATCCAGCCACACCCAAGCCTCACCGAACTCTTTGGTGAAACCGTGCTCTCGCTCACAGGCCGCAGCCTCAACGCGTAACGACAACACTTCCCGACAACGCTGAACGACAACGCCCGATCACACCGTTCGCAACACATCACACCGAAACAGCATTCGCATACGAGGAGCACTCCATCATGGCCGACGTCACCCTCCCTCAACTGGGCGAGACAGTCACCGAAGGCACGATCACGCGCTGGTTCAAGAAGGTCGGCGACACCATCGCCGCCGACGAGCCGTTGTTCGAGGTCAGCACCGACAAGGTCGACACGGAGGTGCCGTCACCGATCGCTGGTGTCGTGACAGAGATCCGCGCCGCTGAAGGTGACACGGTGCCCGTCGGCGCTGTCATCGCCGTCGTCGGCGTCGCCGATGCAGCTCCGGCCGCGGCGCCAAGTGTCGAAGCGCCGCCGGCCGTTGAGGCCCCGGTCGTTGAGGTGCCGGTGGTAGCGGCACCGGTGGTCGCGGCACCGGTGGTAGCGGCACCCGTGGTAGCGGCACCGGTGGTTGAGGCGCCCGTCGTTGCAGCTCCGGTCGTTGAGGTGCCGGTCGTTGAGGTGCCGGTCGCCCCCGCCCCCGCCCCCGCCCCCGTTGACAATGCGGCGCTCGGCAGTGACAACCGGTTGCTCTCGCCTGTCGTGCGCCGCCTCGTCTCCGAACACGGCATCAACCCCGACGACCTCGCCGGCACCGGCCCCGGTGGCCGCATCACCCGCGACGACGTGTTGGACTTCATCGACAGTCGGCAACTGGCGCCGGCCGCCGCGGCTCCGGCCACTCCTGTCCCAACCGTTGCCGGCGCAGCCGCAGTGCCTGCCGTCGCAGCCCCTGCCCCTGCAGTCCCCGCAGCCACCGTTCCGGCAGCCACCGTCCCCGCAGCCCCCGCCCCGGTTGCAACGCCTGCCGCGCCGGCGCCGACAGTCGTGTCGGGCGAGCGCGACACCCCGGTGGTGCTCAGCAAGATCCGCAAGCTCACCGGCAGCCACATGGTGATGAGCAAGGGCGTCAGCCCCCACGCGTTCAGCGTGGTCGAGGTCGACTTCGCCAATGTCGATGCCACCCGCAGCAAGGTGAAGGTCGAATGGAAGGCAACCGAAGGCTTCAGCCTCACGTACCTGCCCTTCATCACCCGTGCGATTGTCGACGCGTTGGTCGCCTTCCCGTATCTCAACGCCAGTGTTGGTGAGAACGAGCTGATCGTGCACAACTTCATTGATGTCGGCATCGCCGTCGATCTCGACTTTCAGGGCTTGCTGGTCCCGGTCGTGCGCAGCGCCGACACCAAGCGCCTTCGCGCGATTGCCCGCGAGATCAACGATCTTGCCAACCGCGCCCGCACGCGCAAGCTCGGCCCCGACGAGATCAGTGGTGGCACCTTCACCATCAGCAACAACGGCTCGGCGGGCAGCGTGCTCACCATGCCGATCATCAACCAGCCGCAGGTCGCAATCCTGTCCACCGACGCAATCGTGCGCAAGCCGGTCGTTGCACAGCTGGCCGCTGGTGGCGAAGCCATCGTCATCCACCCTGTCGGCAACCTGGCGATGAGCTGGGACCACCGAGCGTTCGACGGCGCATACGCCGCCGGATTCTTGGTCAAGGTGAAGCAACTGCTGGAGACCCGCGACTGGTCGCAGGAGCTCTGACGCTCGCCGTGGCCACCGACGCGACACTGCACGTGCGTTGGCTCGGCAGGGTGCCCTACCGCGAGGCGCTGGCGCTCCAGCAGGCAATGTTCGAGCGCGGCTCGCACGACCACCTGCTGTTGCTCGAGCATCCTCACGTCTTTACTCATGGCCCGCGTGCCGATCTAGCGGCCAACATGAAGGTCGCCCCGTCGGCGGTGGGTGCCGAACTGGTCAGCGTGCGGCGCGGGGGAGACGTGACCTATCACGGCCCCGGCCAGTTGGTTGGCTACCCGATCGTGAATGTGCCCAACGCGTTGGGTGCGAGCGATCACGTCTGCGCGATTCAACGGCTCATCGTCGGCACGCTCACTGAGTTGGGCCTCGCCGACGTCGGTTGCCTCTCCGAGTACCCAGGGGTGTGGGTGGGGGTCAGCGGGCCGAACCCGCGCAAGATCTGTGCCATCGGCGTGCGGCTCGCCCATGGCCGAACGATGCACGGCTTCGCACTCAACGTGCGTACTGACATGGCATACCTGCGCGACTACATCGTGCCCTGCGGCATCGGCGACAAGCCGGTGACATCGCTGTTCGAGGAAGGCATCGACGTCGACCTCGCTGCAGTCGCCGACATCGTTGCGCGCCGGGCCGGCGAGCTGTGGGGGAGCGGGCCGGCCGAACGGCAGGACGTCGCATGGAAGGCACGGCCCGACGACCTCGCGCCGTTCTCTCGTGGGGACGGTCCTGGCGGCGTCGTGCGCCAGGCGGCCGATCATGGCGTAGTGCTCGCAACCGGCCAGCGGGCAGCGGCGCGGCTTGAGCAGGCCGGCGTCACCGATGGACTCGCGATTGGAACCCGCAAGCCGGCGTGGCTGCGGCCCAAGGTCACCATCGGGACCGAAGTGCTTGCGCTCAAGAAGACGGTGCGCGACCACGGCCTGGTGACCGTGTGTGAAGAAGCAGGCTGCCCCAACCTCAGCGATTGTTGGGCGGATGGCACGGCGACGTTCATGGTCCTCGGTGAGCGGTGCACACGCGCCTGTGGTTTCTGCCTGGTCGACACGCGGAAACCGATGCCACCCGCTGCCGACGAGCCACAGCGTGTTGCGGCCGCGATTCGCGAGATGAATCTGGCCCACGCGGTCCTCACGATGGTGGCGCGCGACGACCTGGTCGACGGCGGCTTCGCTCATGTTGCGTCATGCGTCGCGGCCATTCGTGAAGCCCGACCGGGCACGATGATCGAGACACTGGTCAGCGATGCGAAGGGCGACGAGACGTCTCTCAGCCTTCTACTCGCGTCCGGCCCGGGCCGCCCAGACGTGTTCAACCACAACGTTGAAACCGTCGCTCGGCTGCAACGGGCGGTACGCCCCAGCGCCGGGTACGCCCGCAGCCTGGCCGTGCTGGCGCGGGCGAAGGCAGCCGGTATGACCACCAAGACAGGTTTCATGCTCGGCCTTGGTGAAACTTCCGAGGAGGTGGCTGGCCTACTACACGACCTCGCCGCGATCGGCGTCGACATCGTGACCATCGGCCAATACCTGCGGCCGACGACGAACCACCTTCCCGTGGCCCGCTGGGCAGAACCTGCTGAGTTCACCCAGTGGAAGGTGCTGGGCGAGTCGCTGGGTCTCGGCCACGTAGAGGCCAGCCCACTGACCCGCAGTAGCTATCACGCCAAACAGGCCGCCGACGCGGTGCGCGTCAGTTCTGCTGCGACCGTGTCGTTCGGCTAAACGCTGACGGGCGAGCCCGGAGCGGCTGCTTCCTCTGCGCGTCACTTCATCATGATCGGGCCTGTGAGGGCGATGTACGCGAGGCCGGCGGCACCGGCGGCACCCGCACACGCGGTGATGGTCCAGCGAACCCCGACTGCTTCGGACAGCAGGCCAGCGCCGAGCCCGGCAAGGCTCATCGCCAATGTCACGATGGCGAAGTCGCACGCACCCGCACGACCTCGAATGTGATCCGGCGTACGGAGCTGTCAGCCGTACGTGCTCAGTGTCCACTGCGATCCGCCACCCAGGTGACCGATCGCGATGAAGATGGCCGCGGCCCAGATCACTGGCGCCCATGCCGAGGCAAGGTACGACGCACTGAAGCCGATCCCGGCCAGCCCGCAGATCTGCAGCACCTTGGCCACGCTGCCCTTCGCGAAACGCGACGCAATGAGTGGCCCACGACCGGCTCCGACACCGCTCGTAATCGGGGACACAAGAAACGAAGGCAGCGAGAACGAGACGAATGCAAGCGAGACCAGGAACTCGCAGCAGTTTGATCATGTGTGGCGGAGGCTCATCGTGTGGCGTGCGCGCGCAGAAGGTGTGCGAGGCACTCGGTGAGCTTCACCGCCGTTGGCACGTGCAGAAATTCGTTTGGCCCGTGTGCGTTGGACCCCGGCCCGAGTGCACCGGTGATCACGAATTGGGCCTCCGGGAACATCTGGCCGAGCATGCCCATGAATGGAATCGAGCCGCCTTCGCCGAAGGCCCGCGTGGGCCGGCCGAAGGCGATGGTGCTGGATTCGTCGAGGGCCGTTTGCAGCCACGGCGCGAAAGTCGGGGCATTCCAACCGGGGCCGCTGTGGCCGCCGATGAACTGCACTCGCGCGCCGTACGGCGGGTCTGCGGTCAGCGCGGCTGCCAGCGCTGCCAACGCGCGCTCGCCGTCGCACGTCGGTGGTAGGCGGATGCTGAGGTGCAGCGTGGTGTGCGGCCGAAGTACGTTGCCCGCGATCTCCACGGGCGGAATACCGTCGACGCCGGTGATGCTGAGCGACGGCTTCCAAGTGCGGGCCAGTAACTGTTCTGCTGGATCGTGCACCATCGGCTGGGCGCCGTCGACGAACGGGAAGTGGCCGCCGATTGGGAACTCGGCGGAGGTGTCGCGTGCTTGCTGAATGCGGTCCGCCGGGATCTCGGCGTGCAATTCGGGCAACAGAATCTCGCCGGTGGAGCTGTCCTCAAGCCGGTCGAGCAGGATGCGCAAAATGCGGAATGAGGAAGGGACTACACCGCTCGCCTCGCCGCTGTGGACGCCTTCAGTGAGAATGTCGACGCGAAGGTTGCCGGCGATCAGGCCACGGAGGGAAGTGGTGACCCACATCCGCTCGTGGTCGAGGCAACCGGAGTCCAGGCACAGCACCAACGTCGGTGACCCGATGCGGTCGGCCAGCGCCTCCAGATATGCGGGAAGGTCGGGGCTACCGCTTTCCTCGCTGCCTTCGATGAGCACGATCAACCGCGAATGTGGTGTGCCGGCGAGCTGTGCGGCTTCGATAGCCAATAACGAGGCGAAGGCCGCGTAGCCATCGTCGGCACCGCCGCGGCCGTAGAGACGGTCGCCTTCCAATACCGGCTGCCAGGGGCCGAGGTCGTCGCGCCAGCCCGTCATTTCTGGCTGCTTGTCGCAGTGGCCGTAGAGCAGCACCGTGTCGTCGACGGGTCCGCCTGCAAAGGCGGGGATCTCGGCGACGATCAGGGGGCTGCGGCCTGGAAGCTCGTGGACATCGACCTTCAGACCGGCGATGGTGCGCGCCGCGCACCAGGCGCGAATCAATTCTGTGGCTTGGTCTTGAAATCCGTGGGCCTTCCAGTCCGGATCGAATGCCTGCGAGATGCAGGGAATGCGGATGTAGTCGTGCAACATCGGCACCACATCGTCAGCCCAGACAGCTGCCACGTGCTCGGCAATCGCCGTTTCGGTGGTGCTCAACGACGCACCGACGCAATTCGCTCCATCACCCGTTCGGCTTCGGCGACCATGCTGCGCACGATGTCGCCGGCCGATTCCAGACTGTCGATTGCGCCGACGCCCTGACCGCATGGCATGAACTCGCGGCTGGAGTCGACCTTCAACCCGTCGGCGCCGCCGAGATGGTTGACGCCGGCCTTCATGCTGGCGATTGCCTGCTGCGGGAACGGCTGCAGCTCCTCGGGGTGCTGCTCGAAGTGATTGGTCCACTCGGTGCGTACAACGCGACACGTCTTGCCGGTGTAGCTCTTGCTGATGACGGTGCCGTCCTCGGCCAGCCCGAGCAGCGCCTCCTTGTAACCAGCGACAGCGCGGGCCTCGTGAGTGGCGATGAAGCGGGTACCAATCCATACGCCGTCCGCACCGAGGGCGAGCGACGCCGCGAGCCCGCGGCCATCAAACAGTCCGCCGGCGGCAACCACGGGAACCTTGTTGCCGACCGCGTCGACCACCTGTGGGACGAGCGCGAGCGTGGCGACTGTTCCAGTGTGACCGCCGCCCTCCGTGCCCTGCGCGACGACGAAGTCGACGCCGCTGGCGACTGCGCTCACGGCATGGCGCACCTTGCCGCACATACTGCCCACGAGGATGTTCTGCGAGTGCAGCAGATCGATGGCCTCGCGGGGTACGCCGAGACCGGCAACGAAGATTCGCGCGCCGCCGTTGATGACGCTCTTGATGCCCTTCTCCACCTGGCCAGGCATGGCGGTGAGCAGATCAACGCCGAACGGCTTGCTGGTTGCGGCGCGGACCGCAGCCATTTCTTCGGGCAACTCGTCGTCGCCCATCGTGCTGGCGCCCAGCGTGCCAATGCCGCCCGCCTCACTGACGGCGGCCACCAGCCGGTGGTAACTGACGCCGCCCATTCCAGCCAGCATGACCGGGTGTTCGATGTCGAGGAGTTCAGTGAGTCGAGTGTGCAAAGCCATTCCCCGACCGTACTCCCGAGCCTCCTCCCGTCCCGACCCGAGTGGGTCGCAGCCAGTGCGAGTTCGCCGACGCCATCCGAGTGAGTACTCGCACCCCGGGATGCGAGTACCCACTCGGATGGCGGTGTGGCACTCGCAGTGACCGTGTGGCACTCGCAGTGGGCGCGTGGCACTCGCAGAGTTGGGGGCCGCGGGTTTAGTTGTAGGAGTTGGTGGGATAGGGGGGTTGTCGGCGGAAGAACTTGCGGTGCCAGCGGCGGGGGGTGAACAGCACGGCCCGCGGTTCGTCCTCAAACATCCAACGCACGAAGTGGCGGCGAGTCCAGCCGGTGAGGCTGACCAGCCGAATCGCCCCACGGGCCAGCAGCGGCCACGCCAGCCAGCCGTTGAGGACCTGCGACATCCGATGGTCGGCGAACAGATGGTGGTGCACCGCGGTCTCGTACGCATCGCGAACATGCGCAGGGTCAAGCGCCCCGCCGCCCACGATGGCCTCTGCTGCCAGCCGGCCAGTCAGAACAGCCTGACCGATGCCCTCACCCGTCATCACGTCCGTTACCCGCGCTGCGTCACCGACGAACAGCACGCGGCCGCTCGACAGCACAGCCCTGTCCACTCCCGCAGGAATCGGCCATGCAGTGACTCGATCCTCCAACATCACGTCGGGTCCTAGCGCGGCGCGGATGTGCGGCCGATCGATCAGGCCTGCCCAATCGGCGTTCATCGCCTTGCCCGTGCGACTGCCATCGCGCACGACGCCGAAGCCAAGGTTCACCCGGCCGTCGGGCAGTGGGAAGCTCCACGCATATCCCGGTAGGAAGTCGGGCTCGAACCAGACGTACAGCCGCTCGGCCGCCGTGCCCGTCACGCCGTTGGCGTACTGTCGAAACGCATGCCACTCACCGAGGTAGCCGGGTTCGGCCAAGCCCATCAGTTTGCGCACCGGTGACCACATCCCGTCGGCGGCGATCGCGTAGCGAGCGCTGACGGTGCCCAGGCCTGCAACCTCTGCCGCAACATGATCGGGGTGGACCTCCACCCCGATGAGCGCGTGACCCTCGCGCACATCGGCGCCGGCCTGGACCGCAAGGCGAACCAGCGCAGCGTCAAGCTCGCGGCGGGGTGTAGTCGCGGCGAAGATCCCACCCTCCGGCATCTTCAGACAGACCTCGCGGCCGGACGGCGACCGCAGCCACGCCTCCGTCACCCTCTGCCAGTTGGGAACATGCTCGGGCAACAGGCCCAATGGCTCGAGTTCGCGCAACGCCAATGTGGTCAACCCATCGCCACAGCACTTGTCTCGCGGAAAGGTCGCCTTGTCGACCACCATGACCGAGCGACCAGAGCGACGCAAACAGATTGCGGCTGCCGCTCCCGCAGGACCCGCGCCAACAACGAGTACATCAACTGGTGCGGGGGAGTCAGCCACGCCCGAGAGGCTACGGCGCAGTGGCTACAGCTTCACCGTGCCCATGCGGCGTGCCGGACGCATCACGCCATCCCATGCCGCGCGCTCAGCGATCACTCGGTTGCGCAGTTGGGGCAGCAAAGGGTAGAAGGTGTCACCAGGGCAGCCGGTATAGGTCATGTCGCGATGGCCGGCGACGATTGGAGTGGTCACGACGGTGCCGGCCTTGAACTTGTTGGAACCGCGCGACACGAAGGTGGTGGTCGCTCCAGGCGACGTGTCCAGGCGGTACACGTCGGCCAACCACGCCAGCACCTTCGCGGTGGCGGTCAGTGCAGCCGATGTGGGTGCCACCGAAGTGAAATCGCCGAGCAGGCAGACCAGCTGTGCGAAGCCCTGGCTACCGCCGGTGGCATCCGCTTGGACCGGGCTGCCCAACGCACCGGACCTTCCTTCCCACACATCACCGTCGCGGCCGACGAAGAACTGGTAGCACACGTCGTTCCAACCCTTCTCGGGACCGGTGTGATAGCCGTACACACTGCGGATGACATCGCGTGCGTTGCTGTAGTTGTTGGGACTGGCGGTGTGATGTACCAGAAGGAACTGCGGCTTCTCTGGGTAGATCGGCCCCTTGGGCGGCAGGTCGGCGCCCCAGGCGGCGCGCGGGTAGATCGACAACCCGGGCATTACTTCCACCGCGGGAACGGCGGGCGGAGCTGCCTGCGCCGTCGACACCGACATCGCCATCGAGGACACGGCGTGGCCCACCACCAGGGCGGCACCGGCGGCGACGATCTTTCCAATTGCTTCCCGGCGCGTCGGCTCGCAGTCACACATGCACCTCACCTTATGATGCGAAGCCGACGGGATGTATGCCCGCCGAGTCGAACGTTTTAGCACTGAGAGGGTCACCAATGAGCAGACTGTGTGAAGGCCGCGTAGCCATTGTCACCGGCGCCGGCCGCGGTATCGGCCGCGAGCACGCCCTGAGCCTGGCCTACCACGGCGCCAAGGTCGTAGTGAACGACCTCGGTGGCAACGTCGACGGCAGCGGTGGCGATCTCAGCCCGGCCGACCAGGTCGTCGAGGAGATCAGGGCCTTCGGCGGCGAAGCCGTTTCCAATGGCGACAGCGTGTCGTCGTGGGAGGGTGCGCAGCGCCTCATCAACACCGCCATTGAGACCTTCGGCGACTTGCACGTCGTCGTCAACAATGCCGGCATCTTGCGTGACCGCATGCTGGCCAACATGACCGAGGAGGAGTGGGACTCGGTCATCAACGTGCACCTCAAGGGCACCTTCGCTCCCAGCCGCTGGGCCGCGACCTACTGGCGCGAGCAGAGCAAGGCCGGCAAGCCGGTGTCGGGTCGCATTATCAACACCACGTCCGTCAGCGGTATTTATGGCAACCCGGGCCAGACCAACTACGGCGCAGCCAAGGCCGGCATTGCGGCGTTCAGCAATATTGCCGCACTTGAACTCAGCCGCTACGGCGTCACCGTCAACTCGGTCGGTCCGGTTGCCCTCACTCGTATGACCGAGGGGCTTGGGCCGGCGCCCGCGACGGACGAAGCTCGCGAAGCTCGGTCGCCGCGTTGGATTGCCCCGATTGTGACGTGGCTGGCCAGTGAGGAATCGGCTGGCGTCACCGGTCGCGTCTTCGAGGCCAGCGGTCAGCTGCTGGCCGTTGCTGAAGGGTGGGTTCGGGGCCAGACGCATGCACCCGTCGATGACCCCACGGTGCTCGGCCCCATCGTCGCCGAGATGCTGTCCAAGACCCGCCCGAACTCGGGCATGAACGGCGAGCCCGGCGGCTGGCCGCAGACGAAGTAAGTGGGTCGGGACTGGCCTCCGCTGCGCTGTGGCTGTTTCCTCCCTCGAGCTCGCCGCTGGCGCATTTCCTCGCCAGCCGTTATCAAATCTCCGATGAAAGGGACAACTTGATATGGCATTGAATCCAGATGCGGTGGGGGCCACGGGCGACGTTCGCTCGATCTCGTGGGCCTCCAAGGATGCGCTGCTCTACGCAGTCGGCATCGGTGCCGGGCAGGCCGACCTGCCCTTCACCACAGAGAACACACAGCACACACAGCAGGTCGTCTTCCCGACGTTTGCCGTGGTGGCCGGTTCCGGTACCGCCTCGCCCGGCGCCAGCGCGATGAGCCAGATTGGCTCGTTCAACTTTGCGCTGTTGGTGCACGGGTCGCAGGCCATTACGTTGCACCGCCCCATCCCCGTCGAGGCGCAGGCTACGACGCAGGACCGGGTTGTCGCCATGTACGACAAAGGCAAGGCCGCAGTCGTCGTCATGGAAAACGAAGTGAAGTCCGTCGACGGTGAGCCGCTCTGGAGCACCCGCTCCGCGGTCTTCATTCGCGGCGAAGGCGGTTGGGGCGGCGAGCGTGGGCCCAGTGGCCCGCAGAACGAACCGCCGGCGGACACCGCCGCCGACCACGAAATCACCCTGCAGACATCGTCGGATCAAGCGTTCGTCTACCGGCTGTCGGGCGACCGCAACCCGCTGCACACCGACCCCTCGTTCGCCGCCATCGGTGGCTTTGATCGGCCGATCCTGCACGGGCTGTGCACGTACGGATTCACCGGGCGTGCCCTGCTGGGTGCGCTGGCAGACAATGACGTCACTCGTTTCCACCACATCGAGGGTCGCTTCTCATCGCCGGTGATGCCCGGCGACGCGCTCACCGTGCGCGTGTGGCGGACAGGCGACGGCGAGGCCGTGTTCACGACCTCGGTCGGCGACCGAGTCGTCATCGATCAGGGGTTGGCCCGCTGCAGCTGACGTGACCCGACCCCAGCCGGCCGTGCCAGGTCAGATGGGGTCTGGGTAGCAGACCACTGACACGTCGATGCAGTTCACGTACGGATCGTGCTGGCGAACCGCGTGGCGGGCGCGGTCGGCGATGGCGGATAGCTTCTGTGGAGTGTCCTGCCTGGCCGGGACCTGGACGGTGACGTGGATGCGGCTTGGCGTGCGGTCGACGTCCACGAGCGCCGGGAGGTGCGACAGCTCCTCAAGGATCGCGGTTGCATAGCCGAGCTCGGTTGTGCGCTTGGCCAGTGCCGACGCGACGCGCACGCTGGGCAGTTTGTCGTCGATCTGGCGCGGATCGACCTCCACCATCGGCACACGGTGACGCGCGGCACACACCGAACCCATCTCCGCGAGCGAGCGAGCGGCTCGAGGGTCGCGAGCGACGATCGTCAGATCGATGTGCTGCTCCAGCGGGCAGTCAGCGTGCCGGTTGACGCCGCGGCAGGGGCCACCGTGTTCATCCGTGCAGGCGACCACGTCATGGCCGGCGGCCGCGAGTTGCGCGCCGATCGCGGTGGCATCGCCGGCGGTTGACTCGATCAGCAGGAGTTTCATACCGTAATGATTTCCTTCAACCCGCGACGATGACAGGGCCAAAGGTCACAGAAGCGGCTACAGGTACCTATCGGCCCTTGAGCGTGGCGACGACGTCGGCGAGGGCGACGTCGGCACGCTCGCCGGTGCGCCGATCCTTCACCTCGACCATGCCATCGGCCAGGCCGCGGCCAACTACCACGATGGTGCGCATACCCAGCAGCTCGGCGTCGTTGAACTTCACGCCGGGCGAGACGCCAATGCGGTCGTCCAGCAATACCCGCAGCCCAGCGGCCTCGCACTCGGCGGCCAGCAGCTCGGCGGCCGGCAACTGAGGGTCGTTGGCCTTGCCGGTGGCGACGATGTGCACATCAGCGGGCGAAACCTCACGCGGCCACACGAGGCCCTTCTCGTCGCAGTTCAGTTCGGCAACGGCCGCGACTGCCCGCGAGACGCCGATGCCGTACGAACCCATGGTGACGACGCGAGTCTTGCCGTTCTCGTCGAGCACGGTGAGCCCGAGGGCCTCGGCGTACTTGCGGCCGAGCTGGAAGATATGGCCCATCTCGATACCGCGGGCCATCTCCAACGGCGAGCTGCAGGTGGGGCACGGGTCGCCCGCATGAACCTCGGCGGCCTCGATGATGCCATCGGGTGTGAAGTCACGACCCATCACTAGGTCCTTCACGTGGCGGCCGTGCGTATCGGCGCCAGTGATCCAGCGTGTTCCGTCCACAATGCGCGGGTCGACCAGGAAACGGATGCCGGCCGGCTTGTCCTCACCCAGTGAGCTCGGCCCGATGTAGCCCTTGGCCAGGTGCGGGTTCTTGGTGAAGTCGTCCTCGCTGAACGGCTCGATCTCGGCGGGCGACACCTGTGCTTCGAGACGCTTCATGTCGACCTCGCGGTCGCCGGGAACGCCGATGGCGAGCGCAGTGACCGTGCCGTCGGGGTACTTCAACTTGACGACGAGGTTCTTCAACGTGTCCGACGCCAGCCAATCGCGATCTTCGCGACGAAGGTCGGGCCGGGCGTTGAACAGGTCGACCAGGGTTTGGATGGTGGGCGTATCGGGAGTATCGACGATCAACGCCGCCGGGAGGCCCTCGAGGGGCACCGTTGCGGGGGGAGCGACCCGAACGGCCTCGGTGTTGGCCGCATAGTCGCACGAGGTGCAGCGCACGTAGGTGTCTTCGCCAACGGCCATCGGCGCCAGGAACTCTTCGCTGGCCGAACCACCCATGGCGCCGCTCATTGCGGACACGATGACGTAGGGAAGGCCCAACCGGTCGAACGTGCGCTGATACGCCACGCGATGTTTTTGGTAGCTGGCCTCCAGCCCCTCATCGTCGATGTCGAAGCTGTAGCTGTCCTTCATCACGAACTCGCGGGTACGCAGGAGGCCAGCGCGAGGGCGTGCCTCGTCGCGGTACTTGGTCTGGATCTGATAGATCACCAGCGGCAGATCCTTGTAACTGCTGTACAGGTCCTTCACCAGCAGGGTGAACATCTCTTCGTGGGTGGGCGCCAGCAGGAAATCGGCTCCCTTGCGATCCTTCAAACGAAACAGGTTGTCGCCGTAATCGGTCCAGCGGCCGCTTGCCTCGTACGGCTCGCGGGGCAGCAACGCCGGAAAGTGGACCTCTTGGAAGCCCTCGCGGTCCATTTCCTCACGCACGATGCGCTCGACATTCCGGTACACCAGCCAACCCAGCGGCAGCCAGGTGAATCCGCCTGGCGCAGCGCGACGGATGTACCCACCGCGCACGAGCAGCCGGTGACTGGCAACCTCAGCGTCGGCGGGGTCCTCACGCAAGGTACGGAGAAACAACGTCGACATTCGCAGCACGGGTGACACCTTCTTGGTGGAACGACACAATTTGTAGAGATGGCGGGGCCGCCGGAGGCAGCGCAAGGCAGGCCGAACCCTACCTGTTGCCCGCTATACTCGTCGGGTCTTTGAAGTTCACCGAACTAGAGGCGTGGGCTCTTGAGCCCACGCCTTCTTTACTGCTAGGGCCCAGTTTGGCCCGGCAACACCAGTCGAAAACAAAAACCCCGTCGAAAGGAGGTCGAAAATGAGCGATGCCAGCAATCTCAAGCGTGTTCGTTCCCTGATTGAGCCGATCATTGCCGACCTCAAACTCGACCTCTACGACCTCGAGTTCCGTGGTGGCACGCTACGTGTCACCATTGATACGCCGGCTGGCAGTACCGGTGGCATCGACCTGGAAGCCATTGCATTGGCCACCCGGCTGATTGGTCGCGAGTTCGACCATCACGACCCGGTGCCCGGTCACTACACGCTGGAGGTCACCAGCCCCGGCCTGGAGCGCACGTTGCGTACCCCGGCGCACTACCAGCGCGAAATCGGCAAGACCATCGCCGTCCGCCTGCGCGACACGGTCAACGTCGGTCGCCGTGTGCAGGGCGTCCTCATTGCTGCCGACGAGCAGTCGGCCACCATTGCGCTCGACACGCCAGATGCCGATGGCATCGAAGAGCGCACCGTCGCCTTCAACCAGATCGATCGGGCCCGCACGGTTTTTGTGTGGGGTCCGGCACCCAAGCCCGGCAGGCCTGCTGCGGCAGACAAGCCGAAGAAGGCGGCAGCCAAGAAGGTTGCTCCTGCGACGTCCTTGAACGGGCCGGCGACATCTACGACATCAGTATCCACGACGTCGGCAACGCCGGCGTCTGCATCTACGAAGGAGGAGGCCCGGTGAGCAGCCTCGATATGTCCGAAGCCGTCAAGATGTTGGCCAACGAGAAGAATATTTCGGTCGACACCCTGCTGCAGGTGTTGGTCGACGCGTTGGCAACCGCCTACAAGCGTCGCCCTGGTGCCGCTGCTGAGGTGGAAGTCGGAATCCACCCCGACACGTTCGAGTTCACGTTCACCGCCTTTGACGTCGACGAAGATGGCAACTGGATCAACGAGCGCGACGACACGCCGCGCAAAGAAGAGATGGGTCGCATCGCCGCCCAGACCTTCCGTCAGGTGATGAGCCAGCGCATCCGCGAGGCCGAGCGAGACCGCAAGTTCGAGGAATACGCGAACCGCGAGGGCGACATTGTCACCGGCATCATTCAGCAGGCCGACGATCGGTACACCTTGCTGGACCTCGGCCGGGTGGAAAGCCTGCTGCCCAAGGCCGAGCAGGTGCCGTTCGAGCGGCCCGTCCCCGGCGACCGCGTCAAGGCGTACATTGTTGAGGTCCGCAAGACCGCCAAGGGCCCGCAGATCGTCGTCAGCCGCACACACCCGGGCCTCATCAAGCGCTTGTTCGAGCTAGAAGTTCCCGAGATCGCCGATGGCATCGTCGAGATCAAAGGCTGCGCCCGCGAGCCGGGTCACCGCACCAAGATCGCCGTATGGAGCAACGACCACAACGTCGACCCGGTCGGCGCCTGCGTCGGTGCCCGTGGTGGCCGCGTGCGCATGGTCGTCAACGAGCTGCGCGGTGAGAAGATCGACATCGTGCCTTTCAGCGAGGACCTCGCCGACTTTGTGGCCAAGGCGTTGTCGCCGGCCAAGGTCGTTGCCGTCATTATCAGCGACGATGGCACCCAGGCAGACGTGATCGTGCCCGACAACCAGCTCAGCCTGGCCATTGGCAAGGAAGGTCAGAACGCACGCTTGGCCGCCCGCCTCACTGGTGTTCGCATCGACATTCGCGGCGAGACCGAACCTCTGGAAGGGCTCGACGACGACGCTGATTACGAAGAGGGCGAGTGGGTTGCCAACGGCGAGACGGGTGCCATGGAGTGGCATGCCGCCGACGGCACAATCCTCACCCAAGAGCAGTGGAACGAGCAGGCAGCAGCCGCTCCCGCTGAGGAGAACGAGGCCGCTGATGAGGCGACCGCGGGTAATGACGACTCGGATGAAGAGCACGTGGCCGCAGACGAAGCGACCGCGAACGTCAACGACATAGACAGCAATGAACCGGCCGCCTCCGCAGACGACGCCGGTGATACTCACGAAGCAGGTGGTGAGCACGTCTGATACTCGACTCGCAGCACCGCTGCGCACCTGCATCGGCTGCCGCCAGCAACGGCCGCAGTCACAGCTCGTGCGTTGTGTCGTGGGCCCACAGGGCGCAACCGTCAGCCGCACCGCGGCTGGCAGAGGCGCCTGGTTGTGTTCCGCGGCGTGCTTCCACACCGCCGGCCGCCGCAAGGCGTTCGACCGGGCATGGAAGCAATCGGTGCACCCCGATGCACTCCTACCTTTGGAGCGCGCGTTGCGGACCGCATTCGATGACGTGATCATCAACATGGAAGAATTACCGACCGTCGGAGTTGCGTCCGACGAACCGACAGCGACGAAAGGCTGAAACGGGTTTTGGCAAAGAACATGCGCGTACACGAGCTCGCAAAAGCGCTCGGAATGACGAATATAGAGATGATGTCGCTGTGCGATGTGATGGGTGTCGGGGTGAAAAGTCACTCCTCCACGCTGATCGAGGCGCAGGCCGACCGTCTCCGTCGTCGCGCGGAACGTGAGGGTCTCACGCGACCCGAGCAGCCCGAGGAAGTCAAGCCGGTCAAGAAGTCGACGAAGAAGGCAGCAGCCGCGCCCGAAGTTGATGCAGACGGCGGTGCTGAAGCTCCCGGGCCAATGAAGAAGGCGGCCGCCAAGAAGGTCGCCGAGCACAAGGACGAAACTGCAACGGCCGCACCCGCAGAGTCCGCACCCGCAGAGGTCGTTCCCGCAGAGATCGTTGCTGCAGAGGTCGTTGCTGCAGAGGTCGATGTTGCAGAGGTCGTTGTTGCAAAGGTCGCCACACCAGTGGTCGATGGGCCCAAGACTGCGCCCGCCGCACCCCCGCCCGTCGCAGCACGGCCTGCTCCGCCGGCCCCTGTCGTGGCTGCAGTGGCCCTGGCCGCGCCCGTTGCCGCCCCAGAAGTTGTGGCGGCGCCCGCACCTGCTGCACCGGCCGAGAAGGCCCCCGTTGTATCGGCCGCCCCGGCCCCCAGCGTGTCGCGGGCCCCGGCTGCGCCTGCGGCGCCCGACGCTGCGGCGCCGGCTCGCATCACCAGCAGCCGACCCACCGCCGGCGAGCTCCCGCGCCCGGCTGCTCGCCCCGCCGTTGCTTCGGCGCCGGCAGCTTCCAGTGCTCCGGCCCCGTCGGCGCCGCGCCCTGCTGGTGGCGCACCTGGTCGCCCCGCCGGCCCGCCGCCTGGCCGCCCGCCGGGCGCGCCGCCGGCTCGCCCCACATCCACCTCTGGCAAGCCCATTCCGCCGCCGCCCGGTGGCGGTCGGCCGATGTCCTCGTCGGGTAAGCCCATCCCTCCGCCGCCTGGTGGCCTTCGCGCTGGTGGCCCCGGCGCCCGTCCGGGTGCTCCCGGCGCCCCGCGTACCGGAGCCTATTCGGCTCGTCCCGGTGGCCCTGGCGGCCCAGGTGCTCGTCCCGGTGCACCTGGTGCGCGTCCCGGCTTTGCGCCTCGCCCCGGTGGGCCTGGCGGCCCGCGTCCCGGTGGCTTCGGCGCACCCCGTCCCGGCGGCGGCCCTGGTGGCCCTGGCGGCGGCCCCGGCGGCGGCCCCGGCGGC
>JAYUCY010000077.1:0-20099 GCA_043740085.1 Ilumatobacteraceae bacterium | reverse complement strand
TGCGCGTCGGCGGCGAGATCACTCGCATGAAGGTCGCTCCGCGATCCGGGGTCAACACGTGCGAGATCACGGTCGATGACGGCACCGGCACAGTGGTGGCAGTGTTCACAGGGCGCCGTCACCTCGGCGGTGTCGACCACAACCGGGCGCTGGTGCTGGAAGGTGTTGCGCGCACCGAGCGCAACCGCGTGGTGATGCTCAACCCCGCGTACACGCTGCTGCCGCAACACTGAACGGCAACACTGAACGGCAACATTGAACGGCAGCGCTACCCGACGAGCGGGCGGCGACGTCAGCCGATGAGCAGGGCGCGGGCGGCGTCTTCGCTCTCCGTAGTCACCAAGATCAGCACCTCGTCGCCCACGCGCAGAATGGTGTCGCCGCGCGGCACCACCACCTTCTCCTCCCGCAGCACGGCGACGACCGTGGTGTCGCGGGGGAAGCCGACTTCGGCGATCTCGCGACCGGCGGCAGGCGAGTTCTCCGCCAGAGTGACTTCGGCCAACTTGGCCTTGCCACCTTCGAACGACAACAGCCGAACGAACGAACCTACCGACACGGCTTCTTGTACAAGGCCGGTGATGAGGTGCGGTGTGCTGACCGAGACGTCGACGCCCCAGGTCTCGTTGAACATCCACTCGTTCTTCGGGTTGTTCACTCGTGCAACGACGCGGGGCACGGCGAACTCTTGCTTGGCCAGCAGCGAGATGACGAGGTTGTCTTCGTCGTCGCCGGTGACCGACGCAATGACATCGGCACGCTCGAGCCCGGCAGCCTTCAGCGTTCCGAAGTCGCAACCATCACCCTTCAGCCAACGCACGCCCTCGATGGTGTCCTTGTACTGCGCAACGACACGAGCCTCACTGTCGACGATGGTCACCTGGTGCCCACCGCCAACCAGCTGTTCGGCGATGAACCGGCCAACACTTCCCCCGCCTGCAATCACAACATTCATCAAAAGCTCCTAGCGCGCAGCGGGCGGGTTGAGGGTTAGGTCGGCCAGCTGTGAGATGGCATCGTGAGCAACGGCGAGATACATCACGTCGCCCTCTTGCACCACGAGGTCCGCTGTCGGCAACATCGCAGAGCCCAGCCGGCTCACCGCCACTACTCGGATGCCAGCGCCTTCGGCTTCCAGCACTCGGTGGCCAGCCCAGGCGCTGCCGAAGGAACGCTCGATGAGCGAGACCTTGGCCGACGGGTCGACCCACTCGACGGCAAGTACATCGGGTACGAGCCGGCGCAACACTCGCTCGGTGGTCCACAACGCGGGCGCCACGGTGGCGATGCCAAGACGTTGGTACACGGCCGCACGCTGCGGGTCGTAGATACGAGCGACGACGCGCTCGATGCCGAACGTCTCGCGAGCAACGCGGGCCACAAGGATGTTGGAGTTGTCACCATTGGTGACGGCTGCCAACGCTTCGGCCTTCTCGATACCAGCCTTGACCAGCAGGTCGCGGTCGAAGCCGATGCCGACGAACTTCTCGCCGGTGAAGTCATCACCAAGGCGTTCGAACGCTGTCGGCTTGCGGTCGATGATGGCAACCGTGTGCCCTTCACCGATCAGGTTGCGGGCCAACGTCGACCCGACTCGGCCGCAACCCACGATCACAACATGCACAACTTTGATCCTCCTTGCCGCCTCGGGCCGCAACGGCCACACGACGACGGCATTGCTCTTGGCACTGTAACCCGCCATAAGCTCCGCAACACCTATGTTCCAATCCCTCAAGCGCCTCGTCATCGGCACGCCAATCGCCAGTGCCGACGAAGGTCACCAACGCCTCAGCAAGAAGATCGCGCTGCCTGTCTTCGCCAGTGACGCCATCTCGTCCACTGCGTACGCCACCGACGAGATTCTCGTCGTGCTACTCGGCGCCGGTGCCGGCTACGCGGCCTTCACCGAACTGGTCCCTATCGCCATCGTGGTGGCGGTCCTGCTCGTGATCGTCATCACCAGCTATCGCCAGACCATCTTCGCCTACCCCAGCGGCGGCGGCAGCTACATCGTGAGCAAGGAGAACCTGGGGGTCATTCCGGCTTTGATTGCCGGCTCTTCGCTCCTCGTCGACTACATCCTCACCGTCGCCGTGTCGGTGGCGGGTGGAACGTTGGCGATCAGGTCAGCGTTCGGATTCGACAATAAGTGGACGGTCCCCATCTGTCTCGGCTGCATCTTCCTGATGACCCTTGCCAATCTCCGTGGACTCAAGGAGTCGGGGGCTCTCTTCGCACCGCCTACCTACATCTACGTGGTGTCGCTCATCACCCTCATCGTGGTCGGGCTGGTGCGTGTGTTCGTTCTGAAGAACATCGACCCCATTGATCCTGCGAAAATCGGCAAGGAAGCCGAGGAGTTCTCGAAGGGCGTCAAGGGCATCGGCATTATCGTGCTGTTGCGAGCGTTCTCCTCGGGCGCCGTCGCGCTCTCGGGCGTGGAGGCTGTCTCCAACGGTGTACCCGCGTTCAAGAAGCCCGAGAGCAAGAACGCTGCGTCCACGATCATGTGGATGGGCGCAATCCTCGGCACCTGCTTTGTCGGTATTTCGGTACTGGCCGCACATCTCAAGCCCGTTCGCGGCGACCACGATCCCACCGGCATCGCGCTGATGGCCGAGCAGGTCTACGGCGGCAAGGGTCTGCTGTTTTGGATCATGCAGATCTCGACGTTCGCCATCCTCATCCTGGCGGCAAACACTGCGTACGCCGACTTTCCTCGACTCTCCAGCATCATTGCGAAGGACGGCTTCCTGCCACGCCAGTTCGCCAACCGCGGCGACCGCTTGGTGTTCTCCAACGGCGTCATCTTCCTCGCGGCCGTCGCCAGCGTGCTGGTCATCATCTTCGACGGGCAGATCAGTGCGCTGATTCCGCTCTATGCGTTTGGTGTGTTCACCGGTTTCACATTCAGCCAGAGCGGCATGGTCATCCATCACATTCGGCTCAAGGAACCCAGGTGGCGGCTCAGCCTCACCATCAACGCCATCGGCGCAGTGACCACCGGCATCATCGCCGGCATTGTGGTCGTTTCCAAGTTCTTTCAGGGCGCATGGATTCCAGCGGCGCTGATTCCGATCATGGTGTTCTTCTTCCACTCGATCGGCAAGCACTACAAGCACGTCAAGAAGGCGTTGGCAGTGCCGACCGGGTACAAGTCGCCGCGCCGAACGCACTACGTCGTGGTGCTGGTGGGCAAGGTCAACCGCGGTGTGCTGGATGCGGTGCAGTACGCACGCAGCCTCAGCCCGGAGCGCATCATCGCGCTGTCGATTGTGCAGGACCCGGAGGAAGAGCGGGCGTTGCATGCGCAGTGGGACGAGTACAACGTGCCCATCGAGCTGCACACCATTTCGTCGCCGTATCGCGAACTCACTCGCCCCGTGATTGCGTACCTCGACGAGCTCGATCAAGAGCGCGACGACGACATCATCACCGTGGTCATCCCCGAGTCCGTCACCAAGGTCAGCAGCCAGTGGCTGCACAACCAATCTGCCTTCGCCCTGAAGGCTCGCCTGCTCTACCGCCCCGACACAGTGGTGGTCAGCGTGCCCGTGCACGTCGACGCCGATGTCGACGGCGAGTGATCTCTCGACTCGTCTGAGGCGCCCTCGTCGAATCGGGGGCACACCACGACAGCACCTCAGCATCGGGCCTATTGTGCACGTATGCGCGTGATCATCTCCGGGGCCAGTGGCCTCATCGGCTCGGCCCTGTGGGGTGAGCTTCGCAGCGACGGCCATGAGGTCGTCAAGCTGGTGCGCCGCACGGCGGCAGCCGGTGAAGTGCAGTGGGACCCGGCAGCCGGAGTTCTCCCGATCGATGCGCTGGAAGGCGCCGACGCAATCGTTCACCTTGCCGGCGCCGGTATTGGCGACCATCGCTGGACGCCTGACTACAAAGCAGAAATCCTCAACAGCCGGGTCCGCTCGACCACGTTGCTTGCAGAGACAATCGCGTCGTGCACGCACAGGCCGCCAGTGCTGCTCAGCGGTTCAGCTATCGGCATCTACGGCGCGAGCGACGGGCGCGAGCTCGATGAGCTCTCGCCGCTCGGCACCGGGTTTCTGGCTGACGTGTGCAAGGAATGGGAAGCCGCCGCGCTGCCGGCGGCTGCCGCTGGCACCCGGGTCGCGTACCTTCGCACCGGCATTGTTCTCACCCCCAAGGGCGGTGCCTTGAAGAAAATGCTGCCGCTGTTCAAGTTCTTTGCCGGCGGGCGCTTTGGCAACGGCAAGCAATGGCAGAGCTGGATTTCGCTGCCCGACGAGGTCGGCGCGATCAAGCATCTCCTGACCGCCGACATCAGCGGCCCGGTGAACTTGACCGCCCCGAATCCAGTCACCAACGCTGGCTTCGCCAAGCTGCTCGGCCAGGCGCTCGGCCGGCCGTCGGTACTGCCGGTGCCTTCGTTCGGTCCCAAGCTGCTGCTGGGCAGCGAGCTAGCCGACGCGCTGTTGTTTACCGGACAGAACGTGGTGCCCACGGTACTCATGAAGTCGGCCTACCAGTTCCAGCACCCACGCCTTGATGCGGCGTTTGCGGCGCTGCTCGGCTGACGTTCTCGGCGAAACGGCTTACTGGTCAGCAGTGTCGACGGCCGACCAGCGCTCAAGCGCTGCAGCGATGTCGAGCGGCCACGTGCCGACGTCTTTGGGCCAATCGGCACGAGGCACGGCCCACATGACCTCAAACTCAATGCCGTCTGGGTCCTTGGCGTACAGGCTCTTACTGGTGCCATGGTCGCTTTCGCCAACGAACGAGCCCGCCGTCACCAAGCGGACACGCAAGGCCACCAAGTCTTCAAGCGTGTGGACCTGCCAGGCCAGGTGATACAGGCCCACCGACTGAGCCGCAGGCCGACGAGCACCCACGCTGAACAAACCAAGATCGTGATCGTTGTCCGAGCCGTCGGCTCGAAGGAAGTAGGAATGGTCACCCGTCTTTCTCACGGTTTCGAAGCCGAGTACGTCGCCGTAGAACGCTGCCGACACTTTCGCGTCGGTCACGTACAGCACTGCATGGTTGAGTCGCTTGATGGACATCGGGGTTCCTCCTGCGAGCCGTGTCGGCTCAGTGATTCGGTTGTAGCTGTAGCTGTCGTTGTCGTTCGAGTTGTCGTTCGAGTTGTCGGTGTCGTTCAACGTTGCCGACGTGAACGTCAGGACTTGAGCGCTTCGATTTCGAGTGTGATCTTGACAGTGTCGCCGACCAGGAAGCCACCGGCTTCCAGCGCGACGTTCCACTCCAGACCGAAGTCCTTTCGGCTGATCTCGGCTTCTGCGGTGAAGCCAGCCTTGGTGTTGCTCCACGGGTCGACTGCAACGCCGGCGAACTCAAGAGCGAAGTCGGTTGCTGTGGTGACACCCTTGATGGTCAGGTTGGTGTGCAGGACGTAGTCGCTGCCCTTGGCCTCGATGCCCGTGCTGACCAGGGTCCACTCGGGGTGGTTGTCGGCGTCGAAGAAGTCGTTGCCGCGCAGGTGACCGTCGCGGCCGGCGTCGCGAGTATCGATGGACGTGGCGGTGACGACCGCTTCCACCTTCGAGTCGAGCGGGTTCTCGCCGACGGTGATGGTGCCAGAAAACTCGGTGAACTGACCGCGCACCTTGGCGACAACCAGGTGGCGAACGACAAAGCCAATGGTGGAGTGGCCGGCATCGACGGTCCAGATTCCGGGCGTGAGTGCGCTGAGGTCTGACATGTGATTGCTCCTTTGAGGAAGTGACGACTGAGTCACCGACTAGTTGCGTGCACTAATAATTGTAGACATCAATACTTGTGATCACAACTATTTCCTTCACAACTCTTTTCGCTAGGCTGTCCACATGACCACGAATTGGCTCTCCGCGACCGAACAGACCGCGTGGCGGAACTTTGTCACCACCATGCCCGACCTGGACGCGGCCTTTGAGGCCGACGTTGCGGTCCACGGCATCACCATGGGCGACTACACCGTCCTGGTCGTCCTCTCCGAGGCCGACGACCGTCGGTTGCGCATGTGCGACCTGGCAGCATCACTGCGCCTCTCCCCTAGTGGCCTCACCCGTCGCCTCGACGGCATGGTCAAGGCTGGGTGGGTCGAACGTTCAGCCTGCAGCGCCGACCGACGCGTGATGTACGCCCATCTCACCGACGTTGGCATGGCCAAGATGAACGCGGCGGCACCCGACCACGTCGACAGCGTGCGACGACACTTCTTCGAACCGCTGGGCGCGGCCGGCGTGCAACAGCTCAGCGAGCTGTTCGGCCTGATTCGCCAGCACCTGCGCCAGACCCAGTCAGCCTGACCATGGGCGAACGGTTGCAGCTCCCCCACGGTTTCCGCGCACATGTGGCGAACATCGGTATCAAGGACACCACCGACGACTTCACAGTGGTTGCCGCGGACGGCCCGTGCGTGGCCGCTGGAGTGTTTACGCAGAGCTCGTTTGCGGGGCCCAGCGTGCTGGTCAGCCGCCGCCACGTTGCGGCTGGGACCGCGCGGGCGATGGTCGTCATCTCCAAGAACGCCAATGTCGCTACTGGCGCTCAGGGCTTGGCCGATGCCGAGGAAATAGTCGCCGGAGTGGCTGCGGCACTGGGCTGCGCAGCCTCTGACGTGCTGCTGGCCTCGACCGGCGTGATCGGCCGACCATACCCAATGGATGTTGTTCGTGCCGGGCTGGCGGCCATTCCGTCTCCGCTGCCGGGAACCGACGCCGCCGCGGTTGCCCGCGGCATCATGACCACTGACACCGTCGCCAAGACCGCGCATGCATCGGTCGGCGCGGCTCGCATTGTCGGAGTCGCCAAGGGCGTGGGAATGATCGAGCCCAAGATGGCAACGATGATCGCCATGTTCTTCACCGACGCCGACGTTGCTCAGCCTGCGCTCGACGCGACGTTTCGGCGGGTCATCGACCGGACCTTGAACTGCGTCTCGATCGATACCGACACCTCCACCAGCGATACCGCCGTCATCTTGGCCAACGGCGCCGCAGGAGTAGTCGACGCCGACCAGTTCGAAACGGCGCTGAACGCCGTCGCACAGTCGCTGACACAGCAGATTGCGCGCGACGGCGAGGGCGCCACCACGCTGCTGGAAGTCACCGTCGACCAGGCCGCCTCGGACGAGCAGGCCAAGCGCGTCGCACGCGCGATTGTTAACTCACCGCTGGTCAAGACCGCGGTACATGGCGCCGACCCCAACTGGGGTCGCGTGGCGATGGCCGTCGGCAAGGCCACAACCGCCGACGAGGTCGACCACAACTCGGTCGTCATTCGGTTCGGAACGCAAGAGGTGTATCCGGCGCGGCTTGACGACAGTGGCCTCGACGCACTCGCCACCTACATGCGCGGTGACGACGTACTGATCCACGTCTCCCTCGCCACTGGCGGCACGGCCGCGTCAACCGTGTGGGGTTGCGACCTCACCGACGGGTACATCCGCATCAACGCCGACTACACCACCTAACGACCGCACCACCGAACGACCGCACCACCTAACGACCGCACCACCGAACGACCGCACCACCGAACGACCGCACCACCGAACGACCGCACCACCGAACGACCGCACCACCGAGGTAATGCGTCAGACCGTGACCTGCACGCCCTTCCAGAAGGCGTAGCGACCCTTGATCTCAGCAGCTGCATCCTTCGGGGTCGG
This sequence comes from Ilumatobacteraceae bacterium, assembly GCA_043740085.1. Lineage (GTDB taxonomy): Bacteria > Actinomycetota > Acidimicrobiia > Acidimicrobiales > Ilumatobacteraceae > UBA668. The sequence continues at coordinate 12,448 of JAYUCY010000077.1, read as the reverse complement.
GTAGAACCAGGCCGCATCGGAATTGAGCTGGCCATCCACCGTGACGTGCTGGTAGCTGGCGGTGCCCTTCCACGGGCACACGGTGTTGCTGGGCGAGTCGGTGAGGTACTGCGACTTGACCGACTCGGCCGGGAAGTAATGATTCCCTTCAACGACGACGGTGTCATTACTCTCGGCGATGACCGTCGCATTCCATACAGCCTTCACGGCGGTTCCTCCTTGTAGGTGCGCCATGCAGTATGCCCGGCGAGGTCACTATCGTTCGATCATTTCGGGGGCATACGGATACCGCCGTCGACGCGAATGGTCTCGGCGTTCATATAGCTGTTGGTGATGCACTCCACGACCATCGACGCCAGCTCGCTCTGGAAGCCGAGGCGCTGCGGGAACAGCACACCCTTTTGCAGGTTCGACTTGAATGCTTCGCTGTTGTCGCCCTGGCCGTAGATCGGGGTGTCGATCAGACCGGGGGCAACAGTGTTGACGCGCACGCCAACGGCAGCGAGGTCGCGAGCGATCGGCAAGGTCATGCCGACAACGCCACCCTTTGAGGCCGAGTACGAGGCCTGGCCGATCTGGCCGTCGAACGCTGCGACAGAGGCGATGTTGACGATGGCGCCACGCTCGCCGTACTCCAACGGCTCGGTGGTGCTCATCGCGGTCGCCGCCAGGCGGATGCAGTCGAAGCTGCCGATGAGGTTGATGGCGATGACCTTCTTGAACGCATCGAGATTGGCAGCCGACTCGTACTGGCCGTCCTTGCCGACCGTGCGCTGAGCCCAACCGATGCCGGCCGAGTTCACCAACACGCGTAGCGGTCCCATGCTCTTGGCCATCTCTACGGCGTTGATGATGTCGTCGGTCTTGGTGACGTCGACCTTGCAGAACGCGCCGCCAATCTCGTTGGCGAGCTCGTTGCCCTTGTCCTCCTGCAGGTCGGCAACGACAACCTTGGCCCCCTTCGAGGCGAGCAGACGGGCAGTTGCTGCACCGATGCCAGAGGCACCACCCGTGACGATTGCGCTGACTCCGTTGATATCCATGTCGCCGACGTTAGGCGGCTGCATGGTGCTCAGACCAAGCGGACCGCGCCATTCGAACTACGGTGCTCAGCGTGCCAGGGCCACTGCAAGGGTTCACCGTCATCGAGGCGTGCCAGATGGTCGCCGGGCCGTGGGCAGGCACGTTGCTCGCCGACCTCGGGGCCGATGTCACCAAGATCGAACAGCCCCAGGGTGGCGACCGCATGCGGTTGCTGGGCCATCGCGTAGGCGGTATCGGCGCACTGTGGGCGGGCGTCAACCGCGGCAAGCGCAGCGCGGTGTTCGACCTCCAGCGGGCGCAGGGTGTTGCACTGCTGAAGGCGCTGGTCGCGAACAGTGATGTCTTCATTCAGAATTTCCGACCAGGTGTTGCCACGCGGTTGGGCATCGATGAACCTGCGCTGCGCGCCGTCAACCCGGCTCTCGTCTACGTGTCGGTCAGCGGGTTTGGTGACACCGGCCCGTACATCGATCAGAAGAGCTACGACTACGTGGTGCAGGCACTCTCCGGAATGGCCGCTCTGCAAGCCGGGCCGAACGGCGAGCCGGCGCTGATTCGCAACATCGTGATCGACAAGGTCACTGCGATGACGGCGATGCAGTCGATCCTCGCGGCCCTGCTTGCACGTGAGCGAGGGGCCGGCGGGCAACACATTCGACTCTCGATGATCGACGCTGCACTGGCGTTCCTCTGGCCCGACGGGATGATGCAGCACACCTTGCTGGCTGACGATGGCCGTGTGATCCCCGGACCACACATGGCGGATGGGTACCTGATCCGCCGCACGGCGGATAGCTATCTGACCCTCATCGCCACATCGAACTCGCAGTTCCCTGGCTTGTGCGCCGCACTGGGAACGCGGCAGTGGCTGACGGACCCGCGTTTCGCCACCCTGACGGATCGCGAAGCCAATAGCGCCGTCCTCAGCGACCTCATCACCGCAGAGATCGCGAAGCATCCCGGAGCGGCGCTGCGAGATGCATTGCACGCCAACGATGTGCCGTGCGCGCTGATCGTTCAGCTCGCCGACGTGCATCTCGACCCGCAAGTGCGACACAACGAGACGCTCATCGAGCACGACCGCCCCTGGCTCGGATTCGTTCGCGAGCCGCGTCCACCAGCGCTGTTCAGCGCCACCCCCACGTCCCTGGGCCGCCATGCCCCCAAGCTCGACGAACACACCGACGAAGTGCTCGCCGAGCTTGGCCACTCCCCCGACGAGATTGCCGCCCTGAGGTCCGCCGGCATAGTCGGCCCCCGCCGACCAAAGTGACGCGTTGTTGATCTCACCGCCTGCGGCTGTGAAGCAGAACCGCGTCACTTCCGAGTCGAAGCACAAGCGCCCAACGAACTGACGCGTTGTCGATTCCACCACCAGCAGTTGTGAAGCAGAATCGCGTCACTTCTCGAGGGATATCCCGAGGTCGCGCGCACGTCGAGCAACCACCCGCTCGAGATACGCACGAGCTTGGGCAGGTGACTTCCTGTCCGCCCAGCCCAGGTAGAGAAACTGCCAGCCCTCGGCGATCGCGCGATTCTCCCTCCGCTGGTCGAGTAGCTCCTGATGTGTTCCCGTGTGAAACGAGCGACTGTGCGCCTCGATGCCAAGCCGCACCGCCGGGAATGCAAGATCAACCTGTGCGATGAACGAGCCGTCCATCTCCTCTCGGATGATGTGCTGGAGCTGCAACTTCGGCAGTTTCGGCGAGGCGATCGCCAACTCGACCAGTCGTTCCATCCAGGAGCCACGCACCACGCCGGACTCCTTACGCTCACGTACTTCGCCGAGAACGAGCCCGGTGCCACGTTGCCCCGGGCGATGCAGGTCGGTTGCGACCTGTTCCAACCACGTCAGGCTGTATCCCATCCGCTGAAAGCTGTCGATTGCCCGAATGACCTGTTCGTCGCCAACGACTTGGCCGAGATCAACAATGGTGCGTGCCAACGACGTGCACGGAATGCCGTCAATCACGAAGCAATGCTGCGCCTTCAGTGGCGATTGATGGGCGATCACGCCATCCATTCGAACTCGCCGGCCGCGCGGCACGGTCACTTCGAGAAGGTTGTCGATGAATCCATCAACGTTCTGCATCTGGGCCGACGCCCGATGCGACGCCTTCCCTGCACCATTGGCGGTCAGCGTGGCAGCCTTCAACGACTGGCGCCACGTAGGTGGTGCACCATGGATTGCGTAGACGCAAGGCGCTATTGACCGAAGGGTTGATCGCTCAAGTTCAGAACGAATCTGGAGGGCGGAGAGGCCCGATACGACAGCCTGGGAACGGGACAAAGCGGCGTGGTGTGAGGCTGCAACATCACCAACACCGCCCATGAAGGACGAGTTGGTCATGAAGCCCGAACATATCGACGACGACCCTCAGCTACTCCCCGTCGCCGAAATATTCGGTGTTGCCACCATCGGACAATGCATGGCGACAATTTGCTGGGTTTGCACTGCGGGAAGTGACGCGTTGTTGCGTCTGCCACCTGCGGCTGTGAGGAACTTCCGCTTCACTTCGTCTGCGGCACGCTGAAGATCTGGGAAGTGACGCGCTGTTGGTGGCGCTACCTGGGGTTCTGCGGCGAAACCGCGTCACTTCGGGCGGGGCGGGCGGCGTTAGTCGAAGAGGGTGGTTTGGGCGGGTTCGGGGGCGGGTTCGCAGGGCACCTCGACGGGGGCGAACGGGCCGGCGCTGGCGGCCACAGCGAGGCGGTCGACCAGGTCGTTCATCGGGTCGCCACTATGGCCCTTCACCCAGCGGAAGGTGGGCGAACGCTCGATGACCAGCTCGACCAGTGGCATCCAGATATCCGTGTTGGCGACCGGTTGCTTCTGCGAGTTCTTCCAGCCGTTGGCCTTCCACTTCACCCACCAGCGATCGCGAAAGCAGTGCACCACGTAGGTGCTGTCGCTGACGATGGTGAGCTGCCCGGGCAGCGACTTCAGCGCTTCCAGAACGGCCTGCAGTTCCATCCGCTGGTTGGTGGAATGGGCTGCGCCCCCTGATCCGTTCGGCTCGCCGCTGGGCGCAACAGCCCACGCCCAGCCGCCGCGGCCGGGGTTGCCGGCGCACGCACCGTCGGTAAACACGACAATCGGCTCGTCGCCGCTCATGTCTGTGCCGCGTTCACGATGACTGGGCCGAGGAACTGGGTGGCGATCAGCAACGACGCGTCGCTGCTCCAGTGCACGCCATCGACGCGAGCAGCACGGTCCTGCCCCACAGGCTGGGTTTCAAGCCATGCGGCAAGGTCCACCACGCGCACCGCTAGTCGACTGAACCCGATTGACTCGATGGCCCGCCGCACCACCGATTGACGGGCAGGCTGGGCTTGAATGTCTTCGCCACCGGCCAACGACGGCAACGGCGTGGGCGCCTTCAACCACACGATGCGTGGAGCGCCGGCGGCAAGCAGGCTGTCGGTGAACTCCCCCAACGAGGCCGTGATTGCTTGCTCGACAGCAGGGTCGGTGGGTGAGAGCAACGGGCCATCCTTCGTGAGCCGACGGTCCTGCACGTCCCACACGGTGCTCATCACGACCACCACGTCCGGCTGCAGCTCTGTCACCTTCTTCGGAATCAGATCGCGAACATACAGCCCGCACACTGCGTCGACATCGCGCTGGCCGCTGTACAACTCGAGGTAGCCACCGAGCACCAAACCGCAGCCGGGGCCGGCATCCACCGTCACCTGCGCGTACTGCGGATTGGCTACCGCCCACAACACCAGCCCGGCACCCGTTGCCTCGGCCGTCGAGTCGCCCACAACCAAGATGCGTACCGGTCGCGAGGGAACTGCCAGCTGAGTGGAGGTCGTAGCGACCGGCAGCGTGGTGCTGACGACCACCTCGCCATCCTCGGTTGGCAGCACGTCGGTTGTCGACACGTCGGTTGGCAGCACGGTGGAAGCAGCCGCCAGCGAGCTCGTCGTCGCAATCGTGACAAGCGGCGCCACCGGACCCGTGTCGAACGAGGCTTGCTCGGCGGCCGCAGCGTCGACGCCGTAGTACTTGGTGGTGGCAGGCAAGACCGCGATTGCGAGCAACGACGCCAGCGCGGTGCCCGCGAACGCTGCCACCAGCGTTCGACGCGGGGGCATCCAGGTGGCGAGCCTGATCGGCTTTTCGATGAGGTAGAACGACGCCACGGACACGACGAGCGTGAGCGCGCACTTCACCGCCAGCGACACACCTACCGGAACATCCCATCCCCTGCGATCGATGAGGATGAAAATTGGCCAGTGGTAGAGGTATACCCCGTAGCTGATCTTGCCCAGCCCGACCAGCGGGCGCGCGCTCAGCATCGTGCGGATTGGGCCGGGCGCCTGCAGGCCAACAATCAGCGCGGCGCTGACCGCGGCGACGAGCGGCAATGCTCCCTCGTATGCCGGGCCTGACCCGTCGGGGAACAGCACAGAGGCAACCACCAACACACCAAACGCGATCGGTGCGAGCGGTGCAATTCCGCTGGGCACCGGACGGCCATGCAACCAACAGGCAACGAGTGCGCCGGCGAGGATCTCACAGATGCGGGCGGGGGTTGACCAGTACGCCGCGTTGGGCCCCCACACCTGTGCAATCACCGGTGCCGCGACTGCCGACAACGCGGTGATGATCGCGACGACGGTGAGCACTTTGATCTTGCGCCGCCGGGCGAACGCCACCAGGCCGATGAAGGCCAGCGGCCACACCCAATAGAACTGTTCCTCGATGGCCAGCGACCAGTAGTGGTCGAGCGGCTTCTTCAGACCCGCCTGCGCTGCGGTGAGGTCGGCATAACTCTCCCCCGACCCGAGCTTGACCCAGTTGAACACCTGGAAGACCGCGCCGAGCACGTCGCGCTTCAGGTTGGCGACCCCGCTGAACCACCCTGCCCACGCCATCAGGCACACGGCAACGATGCACACCAGGCTTGCGGGCAGCAGCCGGCGGGCGCGGCGCGTGTAGAACGCGGCAGCGTTGATCTTCCCCGACCGTTGGTGCTCCGTCAGCAGGAGCGAGGTGATCAGATAACCCGACAGCGTGAAGAACACGGACACCCCGAGGTAACCGCCGCTCATCCAGCTGACCCCGCCATGGAACAAGAGCACAGCCGCTACGGCGAACGCGCGCGTACCGTCCAACGCAGGTTGGTACGCGATCGTCTGGCGACTCATCGCAGCGATGGTAGAGCTTGCGACCCGCGTCGCGACGTCGAAAAGGGCGTCAGTCATCGTCAGCGTGCGAGAATGCCCGAATGCGTGGTTGCGCCGTACTGACTACCGTTTCACTGCTCGCCCTGGTCGCCACGACAGCGATGCCAACACGTACTGCGCTCGCCGCCCCCGCCGGCTGTCGCAACAACTCAAGTGGCATCACCGAGTTCTGCGACCAGCACATCGCCACCGTCGGCCCACGCGGATCCATCGGACTTCTCGGTGATTCGGTGTTGCTCGGCTCGGCGAGCGGGATGAGCACGCCCAGCTTGCCCACCATGCTCAGCGACAGCGGGTTCGGCCCGGTTCACCTCTCCACCACGCTGGGAATGACCACCTACAACTCGTCGGCGTTGCGTCGAGATGCATCCGCCTTCCACTGGCTCAGCCGCTGGCGCGATGCCGGTTTCAACCCGGACGTGATCGTCGTCAACCTCGGCGCCAACCAGTTGGGCACCTGCACACCGGCTTCGGTGAGCGTATGTAGGGACAAGAGCGAGCAGTTGCTGCACGAAATCTCGCTCTACTTTCCGAGCGCAATTGTGTGGTGGGCGAAGGTTGTGCAGCGCAGCTACCCGTCAGGCAACCCAACCAGTGGCATGGAGGGTTGGAACAACGCGCTCGATCAGGCCGAGTCCGCTTGGCCGAACCTGATCGTGTGGGATTGGCCGACAGCGTTGGCCAACGCCGACCCGGCCATTGCCACCGATATCGCCGGTATCCACCCGACTTCGTCGGTGCAATACGTGAAGCGCAGCACACTGATGGCTCAGCACGTCACGTCGCAGACCGGCGGTGCTCGCTTCGACGGGCCTCGCGCCGGCCTGCCGGTAGCGGACTTGGCCCCGTTGAACTTCGACCCCGTCACCGAGACGACCATCTACAGCACACTGGCCAACGGCCAGCAATTCGCCAGTGAGGAGACCCGCGACATTGATCTCAGCGGTGTCGCCGCAGTCGCCGACGACGCCAGGGCCCTCGCCGTCACCGTCAGCGCCAAGAACTCTGCGCAGGCCGGATACCTGGTCGTGTATCGCTGTGGCGATCCGATGCCGCCCACCTCCAACGTCAACTTTGCGACCGGTGCGTTTCGAACCGCGCAGGCCGTCACGAGGATCACCGACACTGGGCATATCTGCGTGTACGCCAGCACAGCGACCGACGTGATCGTGTCGATCCAGGGCAACTTCGTCGCGCGCGCCGCGACGAGCTTGCACCCCATCAGCCCCGTGCGGCCGCTCGACACTCGCAACACCGGCCGCGGGAGCGACTTCGTGGTTGCGGTACCGGGTGCGGGCGTGGGAGCTGCCAGCGTGACGCTCACCGCGACACGTGATTCGGCAGGTGGCACGCTCACGATCTATGGCTGCGACGCGTCGGTACCCGACGTGGCCAATCTCAGTTTCGAGCCCAACGAGACTGTTGCCGGCGCAGCGTTCGTGCCGGTCTCCGCGAGCGGCACGATCTGCGTGCATGTCAACACGGCGTCCGCAGCATTCGTCGACGTCATCGTTGATATCACCGGCACGTTCTCCACAAACCCTGGCGGGCTGCAGTTCGTCCCTGTGTTTGGAACTCGCGTGCTGGACACCCGTAACGCCATTGGTGGGTGGGTGGGCCGACACGACACCAGCCAAAGCCTTGACGTGGTGGTTGCGCCTCCGGGCGCTCGCGCCGTCACAGGCACCATCACCCTCGTGCGCCCTTCGTTCGGCGGCTACCTGACGGCGTATGCGTGCGGCGAGTCGCTGCCGCCGACGTCATCGGTGAATGCGCGCGGCGGTTTGGCGATGGCCAACTCGGTGACGGTGGGTATTCGACCCGCCGACCAGGCGATGTGCATCTTCAGTTTCAGCAACACAAACACCTTGTTCGACGTAGTCGGCTGGTGGGTGGAGGCAACCGTATGAACCGCCGCCTGGTAGTGCTCGCGCTGGCGGCGCTGTGCCCACTGATTGCCGTGGCCGCTGAAACGACCGCCACCGCCACCGTCGCTGAGGCTGCACGCCCGGCGATGCCGGCGGTCGTGGCGTCGAAGCACGTGTTCATGGTCGCGGACTCGGTCGGCATCGGGGCGTTCGGGGCGATGTCCAGCGCGTTCCCTTCGGATTGGCAGGTGACGACCACCGGCAAGCCAGCTCAGTTCGTCGAGCAGCTGGTCGATCGGTATGTCAATCCGGCTCCGGCGTCGTCGTTCGGCGATTACGCAATCGTCGCCGGTGGCTACAACTACCCGTACTGGGACAACGCGCGCTTCAGCCGGTCGATCGATCAGATGGTGGAGGCGCTGCTTGCCAAGGGTGTCAAGCACATCTTCTGGGTCACCCTGCGCGAGGTCAAGCCCGAGTTCTACGCCGGGTACAACAATTTGGCCGGCAACTACAAGCTGTTGTACAGCCTGTACCCCATCGCGAACGCAACCATTCGTGGGGCGATGAACCGACATCCCGAACTGTCGACTATCGATTGGGCGGCCGCCACCGATCAGTTCGGCCTCACCTACGACGCCATTCACCTCAACCCCACGGGCGCTGCGCTCTATGCCGGCATGGCGTCGTCGACGATCCTGAACTCCTTGGGCATCAAGCCCGCTGGCACCGTCACTGAATTCGCGGCGACTGGCGTTGCGGGCGTGCCACCCGACGCGTCAGCCGTGTCCGTCAACCTCACCGCTGTTGGCCCGCGCACGGCCGGTTATCTCACGGCCTATCCGTGCGGCGGCACGCTGCCGATCGTCAGCAACCTCAACTTCCTGCCCGACCAGACGGTGGCCAGCGCGGCGATCGTGCCGGTGGGCGCCAACGGCAAGGTGTGCGTGTACCAAAGCTCGGACTCGCACGTGCTGGTCGACATCAACGGTGCGTTCGCTGCCGATTCAGGCTTTGTGGCACTCCCCCCGGCCCGCGCGATTGATACTCGCAGCGGTCCCCCGCCTGCGGCCAACGCAGTGACGGTCGTCCACCTCGGCGCGCTGCCTGGTGCGCCGCCGGGGGCGTTCACGGCGATTGTCAATCTGACGGTGGTGGCCGGCGCGACCGCGACCACCACCAGCCTGTACACGTGCGGCGAGCCGGCACCGTCGCAACCGTCGCGCACAATTGGCCTCGGCCTGGCGCAGAACCTGACGATGGTTGTGGCGACCGATACGAATGGTGATGTGTGTGCCACCGTCAGCCAGTCGGCGCATGTCCTCGTCGATCTGTTTGGTGCATTCCCGATGTCCGCGGCGTTCCACGCGCTACCGGCCCAACGCCTGCTCGATACTCGTGGCAGCTACCCGCTGTTCGGCGGCACGCCACGTACCCAGCAGGTCGCCGGGGTGGCGGGCGTTCCGCCCTCACCCGAGCCATCGGGCGCAGTGCTCACGTTGACCTTGCTGAACCCGGCCGGCGCCGGTTGGGCGACGGTGTATCCGTGCGCCACCGGGCAGCCGAATACGTCGATGATCAATGTCGTCGCCAACCACGAGCAGACCAACGCGGTCATCCCGCCGCTCGATGCTGCGGGCACCGTGTGCCTTTACAGCAGTACCACCAGTCACGCATTGCTCGACGTCTCGGGCTGGGCGGGCGCTGCATTCCTGCCGTTCGCCCCAACTCGCCTGGTTGATACGCGAAACGGCTAGTTCCGGCCGGTTACTCGCTGGTAGCGGTGGCAGAATGCCACCATGATCTTCGACGGCTACGTCAACCAGCTCCCCGACTCGGACCCCGGCGAAACACAGGAATGGCTTGACAGCCTCGATGCCGTGGTCGATGTGCATGGCAAGACACGTGCCCGCTTCCTACTGACCAAGCTGCTGGAGAAGGCCCGTGCCTCGCAGGTCAGCTTCCCGGCCACGGTCAGCACGCCGTACGTCAACACCATTCCGCGCGAGTCCGAGCCGTGGTTCCCTGGTGACGAGTACATCGAGCGCCGCATCCGCGCGTTCGTGCGTTGGAACGCGGCGGCGATGGTGGTGCGTGCCAACAAGCACGCCGAAGGTATCGGCGGCCACCTGGCCACGTTCGCCAGTTCCGCCAGCCTCTACGAGATTGGTTTCAACCACTTCTTCCGCGGCAAGGACGATGGCAATGCCGGCGACCACATCTATTTCCAGGGTCACGCAACGCCCGGTGTCTACGCCCGCGCGTTCCTCGAGCGCCGGCTGGAGACCACCGATCTCGACCAGTTCCGCCGCGAGATCGGCCGCGATGGCAAGGGCCTGAGCAGCTATCCGCACCCGCGCCTGATGCCCGATTTCTGGGAGTTTCCCACGGTCTCGATGGGCCTTGGGCCGCTGACCGCGCTGTACCACGCTCGCTTCAACCGCTACCTGCAGAACCGCGAGCTGGACGACACCAGCCAGAGCCGCGTGTGGGCCTTCCTGGGCGACGGCGAATGCGACGAGCCAGAGACGCTTGGCGCCATCTCCTTGGCCAGCCGCGAGAGGCTGGACAATCTGGTCTTCGTGGTCAACTGCAACCTGCAGCGCCTCGACGGCCCCGTACGAGGCAACGGCAAGATCATCCAAGAGCTGGAGGCCAGCTTCCGCGGCGCCGGCTGGAATGTGATCAAGGTCATCCTGGGCAGCAAATGGGACGGCTTGTTGGCCAACGACAAGGACGGCGTGTTGCTCAACCAGCTGAACACCACCGTTGATGGCGAGTTCCAGCGCTACAGCATCGAGAACGGTGCCTACATTCGCGACAACTTCTTCGGCCCCGACCCGCGGCTGCGCCAGATGGTTGCTCATCTCACCGACGACGATCTGGTCAACCTGCCTCGTGGCGGCCACGACTATCACAAGCTCTACGCGGCCTACAAGGCGGCCAGCGAAAACCTCGGCTCGGGAGCACCGACGGTGATTCTGGCCAAGACCATCAAGGGCTGGACACTTGGGCCCGGCTTCGAGGGTCGCAACTCCACGCACCAGATCAAGAAGATGACGAGTGCTCAGCTCTTCGCGCTACGCGACCGGCTGCATATGCACGACGAGATCCCGGATTCAGCGTTCGACAACGACGAGATTCCGTACTTCCGCCCCTCCGAGGATTCGATCGAGTACCAGTACATGATCGAGCGTCGCCGGGCCCTGGGGGGCAGTGTGCCCAAGCGCATCATTCGCCCGCGCAAGCCAATGGGCATGCCCTTGGACGCCACGTTCGAAGAGCTTCGCCGCGGCTCGGGCGAGCAGGAGGTGAGCACGACAATGGGTTTCACTCGTCTGCTGCGCAACCTCAGCCGCGACGCGAACATCGGCCAGTTGGTGGTGCCGATCATTCCCGACGAGGGCCGCACGTTCGGTATGGACTCGCTGTTCCCGGCGCTGAAGATCTACGCCTCGCAGGGCCAGAAGTACCAGCCGGTGGACCACGACCTGCTGCTCAGTTACGCCGAGTCCGCCAAGGGCCAGATCCTGGAAGAGGGCATCACCGAGGCAGGCTCGATGGCCAGCTTCATCGCCGCCGGCACTGCCTACGCCACCCGTGGCGTCAGCACGATTCCGTTCTACACGTTCTATTCCATGTTCGGTTTCCAGCGCGTGGGCGACCTCATTTGGCAGGCCGCCGATGCTCGTGCTCGCGGTTTCCTGCTGGGCGCCACCGCTGGGCGCACCACGCTGCAGGGTGAGGGTCTGCAGCACCAGGACGGTCACTCGCTGGTGTTGGCCGGCACCGTGCCGCCGTGTCAGGCATACGATCCGGCGTTCGCGTACGAAGTCGCCACCATCATCCAGGCTGGCATTCATCGCATGTACGGCCCCGACGCCGACCGGCCGGCCAACCTGGAACGCGACGTCTTCTACTACATCACCCTCTACAACGAGAATTACCCGATGCCCGCAATGCCCGAGGGCCTCGACCCTGGCGACATCATGCGCGGCCTGTACCGCTGGGCGGAGGCGCCGGAAGGTACCGAGCGACGTGCGACGTTGCTGTTCAGTGGTTCCGCACAGGGCGCTGCCCGTGCAGCCGCCGCCGAGCTGGCCGAGTACGGGATTGGTGTCGAGCTGTGGTCGGCCACGTCGTACAAGGCGCTGCGCGACGATGCGTTGTCCGCAGAGCGTTGGAACCGTTTGCACCCGCACGAGCCCGCCAAACCGGTGGCCGTCGCTCATCTCCTTGCCGATGCGCAGGGCCCCATCGTGGCCGTCAGCGATTTCATGAAGATCGTGCCCGAGCAGATCTCACGCTTCCTGCCTGGCCGCACCTTCATTCCGCTGGGC
>JAYUCY010000076.1:0-9083 GCA_043740085.1 Ilumatobacteraceae bacterium | reverse complement strand
CGGCCACCTCCGCCGCGACCTCGTCCAGCCCGATACCACCGAGGCGGCTGACGGTACCGGTGAAGTACTCGTCGACCAGTTCCCGACCTAGGCCGATGGCCTCGAAGATCTGCGCGCCGGTGTAGCTGGCGACGGTGCTGACGCCCATCTTGCTCATCACCTTCAGCACACCCTTGCCGGCGGCCTTGATGTACTGCTGCTGCGCCTTGTGCGGGTCCATGCCGCCGAGACCATTGAGGTCTTGCGCGACCATGCTTTCGATGCTCTCGAATGCCAGGTACGGGTTGATCGCGCCGGCGCCGTAACCGACCAGCAACGCCATGTGGTGCACCTCACGAGCGTCACCGCATTCGACTACCAGGCCGACCTTGGTGCGCTGCTTCTCACGAATCAGGTGATGGTGAACCGCAGCCGTCAGCAGCAGGCTAGGGATGGGTGCGTACACGTTGTCGCTGTTGCGGTCCGACAGCACGATGATGCGGGCGCCGTCGCTGATGGCCTTGCTGACCTGGCGACGAATCGCGTCGAGCGCACGCTTCAGAGCGAGGCCGCCGCCATTGACTCGGTAGAGACCGCTGATGACGACGGCCGCGAGCTCGGGGAACTCGCCGTCGTCGTTGATGTGGATGATCTTGGCCAGGTCGTCGTTGTCGATCACCGGGAACGGCAGCACCAGTTGGCGGCAGCTCTCTGGGCCGGGCGCCAGCAGGTTTGCCTCCGGCCCCAACGTGGAACCAACGGAGGTGACGACTTCCTCGCGAATGGCATCGAGCGGCGGGTTGGTGACCTGTGCAAACAGCTGCTGGAAGTAGTCGAACAGCAAGCGCGGGCGCTCGCTGAGCACTGCGATTGGCGTGTCGGTGCCCATCGAACCCAGGGCCTCGCCGCCAGTCTTGGCCATCGGCGCGACCAGGATCTTCAGCTCTTCGTGGGTGTACCCGAAGACCTGCTGGCGGCGCAGCACACTTTGGTGACTGAACACGATGTGCTCGCGTTCCGGCAAATCATTCAGCTCCACCAGGCCGTCATCCAACCACTCCTGATACGGCTGTGCCTGGGCGAGGCCGCGCTTGACTTCCTCGTCGTCGACGATGCGGCCCTGCGCTGTGTCGATCAGGAACATACGACCCGGCTGCAGACGACCCTTCCGCACGATCGTCGCCTGATCGAGATCCACCACACCGACTTCGCTGGCAAGGATGACCACATCGTCGTCAGTGATCCAGTAGCGGCTGGGGCGCAGACCGTTGCGGTCCAGCACGGCGCCGATCACGGTGCCGTCGGTGAAGCACACGCTGGCCGGGCCATCCCACGGCTCCATCAGCGATGAGTGGAAGCGGTAGAACGCACGCTTCTCGGCGTCCATCGTGTCGTGGTTTTCCCACGCCTCGGGGATCATCATCAGCACCGCGTGGGGCAGGCTGCGACCGCCCAGGTGCAGCAGTTCGAGCACTTCATCGAAGGTCGCCGAGTCGCTGCCGCCGGGCGTACAGATCGGGAAGGCGCGATCGAGACCGGGGATCACGTCGCTCGCCAGCAGGCTTTCGCGAGTGCGCATCCAGTTGCGGTTGCCCTGCACCGTATTGATCTCGCCGTTGTGCGCAATAAAGCGGTACGGGTGCGCCAGCGGCCATGACGGGAACGTGTTGGTACTGAACCGGCTGTGCACCAGAGCCAGTGCCGACTCGATGCGCTCGTCGGCCAGGTCGGGAAAGAACTCGGCCAGCTGCGGCGTGGTGAACATGCCCTTGTAGATCAGGGTGCGACTGCTGAGCGACGGGAAGTAGGTGCTCTGCTCGACGGGCAGCTCATGCTCGATGCGCTTGCGGACGATGAAGAGCTTGCGGTCGAGCTCCAGGCCGGCAGCGGCCGCGATAGCGGCAACGGCGACGTCGGCGACGAACAGTTGCTGGAACGACGGCATCACCGAGCGGGCCGTCTTGCCCAGGCAGTCGGGGCGAATGGGCACTTCGCGCCAGCCGAGCACGGCGAGCCCCTCTTCGGCGACGATGGTCTCGATCGCGCTCTGCGCCTTCTCAGCAGCGGAGGGGTCGGCCGGCAGAAACGCGAGGCCGACGGCGTAGGCACCAGCGGCCGGCAGTGCAAACGACACCACGTCGCGCAGGAACCGATCCGGCACTTGCATCAAGATGCCGGCGCCGTCGCCCGAATCGGCCTCGGCACCGGTGGCACCACGGTGCTCCATGTTGCACAGCGCGCCAACACCGAGCGCGACGATTGCGTGGCTGGCGACACCCTTGATGTTGGCAACGAACGAGACGCCACACGCGTCGTGTTCGAAGCGCGGGTCGTACAGGCCGAACGGCGCGGGATAACCCGCCGGAAATTCTGAATGCATCGAGTTTTGCTCCACGAGTCGACTGACGAAGTCGGTTGAACGGCTGGTGGCGCACGGGACGACGTTGGCCCGAACGGTTGCGGCAATGCTACGACCTGGCGCGGCCATCGCGCCAGACCATTGCCAGGTGCCACCGCTGCCAGGTCCGGAACGGCCCAGTGCCTCGTCACGAGCTCGTCACGAGACTTCTACCCGGTCGTACACTTTCGCCATGATGTGCACCGCCGGTTGGGCCTCGGGCTGACCATGGACGACAGTCCGATCGAAGCCCTCAAGGAGTCCGTCGTCAGCCACGTCGAACAACTGGAGGCGTCACGTCGGTTGGGCGTACCAGTGGCCACGACTCGGCGGTTCTTCGAAATCGAGGGCCTCGACCTTGGCGGCCTGCTGGCGCTCGAATTGTTCACCACGGTCATTCCACTCATCCTGATCGGGTTCGGTTGGTTCAGCGGGTTCAGTAACTCGCTGAGCTTCGGCGACCTTCTCATCCGTCAGCTAGAACTTCACGGTGATGGCGCCAGCCAGGTGCGTGGCCTGTTCGGCACGGGCGCCAGCCTGAAGAGCACATGGACCGTTGTCGGCCTGGCCAGCTTCCTGGTGTGGGGCATTCCGATGTCGTCGCAGGTCGCCAAGACATTCGCCCGCGCCTGGCGACGCGAGCGCTTCGCCTTCTTCGAGGAGGTATGGCGCGGAGCGGTGTGGTTCTTCCTGTTCCTCGGAACACAGGTCGCCACGGTCGCGCTCGACACCGTCCGCGTGCCCGGGGTGCCTCGCCTGCTGTTCCACGTGCTCGCCCTGATTCCCGCGTTCATCCTGTGGTCGGCAACGCCCGCGATGTTGGTGCGCAAAGGCGCCAACGGCTGGAAGCACTTGATGTGGTGCGGGCTTGCTGGCGTCGTGCTGGATGCGCTACTCATCCGAGTCATCACCCGCGTGTTGCTGCCAATGCTCCTCAGCGGCTGGGAGGGCTTTGGCCCCATCGGGGCGGCGATGACGCTGATGACGTGGTGCACCGTCGTTGCGGCACTGTGGGTCATCACCGCCTGCCTCGGAGCGGTGCTCTGGGAGCGCACCGCACCCGCCGATCTCGTCATTTCCTCGCAGGAGCATCACCATCGCACCACGCAAGGGGCGACACGTCGATAAGTCACAAGTCAGCAGTTCCACAAAACCTGCAAGTTCCCATGCCAGCTCCCCTGGTCGGGTCGTGCGCCTCTGCGCGAAGCACACTGTGGAGGGTGAGGAGTTCGCAGTTCGCCGCCCCTTTCCCACCGCGTCGCTCTCACAGATCGACCCATTCCTGTTGTTCGATCACCTGGGTCCGGTCGATTTTGAGCCAGGCCGCGGTGTGGGCACGCCGTGGTATCCGCATCGCGGTTTCGAGACCGTCACCTATCTCCTCGAAGGCGACGCTGAGCACCGCGACTCGATGGGCAACCACGGCTTCATGCACAGCGGCGACACCCAGTGGATGACCGGCAGTTTCAGCGTGGGTCCGACGCAAGTCGACAAAGGCATCCTCGCCGTCATCGAGGGCAACACACTGCCGCTCGCCGGCCTTGCCGCCAGTAGCGACATCATCGTGCTCACCGGCCGACCGCTCGGCGAACCCGTTGCTCGCTACGGCCCGTTCGTGATGAACACCGAGGCTGAGATTCGTCAGGCGTACGCCGACTTTGAACGCGGCGCGTTCGGCGTGATTCCCGACTGAGCCGACCCGACGGAAGCAGCTGTGTGTCACATCTGCGAACTCACAGCCCCTGGCCACAGTCGACAGCCTTGAGCGGCTCAGTGGATAGGCAGATCAGCCTGGCTGGTCGGCTGCGACCTCAGCGCTGTGACCAGGTGCGATGCCTGAGCGGCGTGGCTCGCCAAAGCCCAGGTCAGCACCTATCCGCGCGGCCTCTTACGTACAACGCTGCGGGCGCTACTCGCCCAGATCGCCCGAGCGATAGTGCGCCCGGCACAGCAACTCATACCGCACGACGTCGCCAAAGAGCGGCTGCTCGGCATGGTCGCTCGTGTCGCCGACCACGACCGTCTCGCCGGTGTACACGATCTCGCCGTTGACGACGCGGGCATTGTGAGTGGCGCGGGCGCCGCACCAGCAGCGCGCCTCCACCTGCATCGCCACCCGCTCGTCGGCGATTTCTAGGAATCGCTTCGTGCCCGCAAACAATTCGCCACGAAAGTCCGTGATCAGCCCGAAGGCGAACACATCGACGCCCAGGTCATCGACCACGCGACCCAATTGGTCGCACTGTTCGATGGAGTAGAACTGGGCCTCGTCGCACACCAGGTAATGGATGGGCCAGCTGTCGACGGCCAGCTTGTAAATGTCGAGATCGGGAACGACTTCGATGGCGCGAGCAGCCACC
The DNA here is from genome assembly GCA_043740085.1 of Ilumatobacteraceae bacterium. Lineage (GTDB taxonomy): Bacteria > Actinomycetota > Acidimicrobiia > Acidimicrobiales > Ilumatobacteraceae > UBA668. The sequence goes on along the minus strand of JAYUCY010000076.1, from coordinate 4,346 downwards.
CCAAGACGGCTGGTGACCTGCGCACCCTCACGATCCAGGGTGGTCAGCAGCAGCCCATACAGCTCGCGGCTCGCGAGGTTGTGGTGGATCTGAAGGGCCATCGTGCTCTTGCCCGAGCCCATCGTGCCGAAGCTGAACCGCAGCGTTGCCATGCCTGGTCGACCCTACCCGCGCGCGCGTACCTCAGCTGAGCATCAACGATGATCGTCCAGACGCTGCTGCCCGAGTCCACCACCGCACCCCGGTGCGAGTGCCACACCACCATCCGAGTGCTCACTCGCATACCGGGCGCGGAGTACCCACTCGGATGTCGGACCTGGCGACGGGTTCGGGCGCCCGGGCGCTGCAGGCCTTCGGTAGTCTCGGCGAATGAGCATTTCAGGCGACGACGTGTTGGTGCACGGCCGAATCTTCACAGCCGACCCCGAAACGCCGTGGGCGGAAGCGTTGCTGATTCGGGACGGAATAATTGACTTCGTTGGCACGATTGCCCAGGCGCGCAAGCGCTTCGCCGGTGGCCAGGAGATCGACGCCGGCGACGGATTGGTGCTTCCCGGGTTCGTCGATGCGCATGCCCACCTGCTCAACACGGGCGCCAGCATGTTGCGTGCGCACCTGCGATCGGCGGCATCAGTGAGCGACGTCACCGACACGTTGGTGCGCTGGCTTGCCGCCAACTCCGAGGCCCCGCGAGTGCTCGGCATCGGCTGGCTGTTCTCAGCGATCCCCGACGGGTTGCCGACACGGCAGATGCTCGACGCGGTCATCTCCGACCGACCGGTATATCTCGACGCCAGCGACCTGCACTCGGTGTGGGCGAACTCGGCGGCGCTCGCAGAGCTGGGGATCGATGACAACACTCCGGACCCGATCGGGGGCCGCATCGTGCGTGATTCGGAAGGCGTCGCCACCGGTTTGTTGCTGGAGAATGCCGGTTACCACCTGGCCTGGCCGGTGATGAACGTCGCCGACGATGCGGAGCGCGACACCCAGCTGAGCGCAGCGCTCGCCGCGTATCGGGCCGCCGGCACCACCGCCGCGGTCGATATGGGGTTGGATGCCGATGGTCTCAACGCATGGGTGCGCGCACAGGAGCGTGGCGAGCTCGCATTTACGGTTGTCGGGCATTGGTTGATCGCGCGTACCGGCAATGCCACCTCTGAATTGGCACAGGTGGCGCACGCCGCCACCAAAGCGGCACTCCACAGCGACGGCCCGATTCGCGTCGCGGGTATCAAGCTGATCGTCGACGGCACCATCGACGGTTGCACCGCCGGCATGCTCGCGCCCTTCGCGAACGGCGAGCCTGGCGAGCTGATCTGGGACCTGGCTGCACTCACGCCAGTTGTTGTCGCGGCCGACGAGGCGGGGCTGCAGATCGCACTGCATGCCATCGGTGACCTGGCGGTTCGAACCGCGATCGACGCGCTGGAGGTAGCTGCTGACGGCCGAGCGGCGCGGGGCGAGACCCGCAACCCGCGGCACCGCATTGAGCACCTCGAGTATGTGGATGAGGCCGACGTTGCCCGCCTGGCGCCGCTGGGGATCACTGCGTCCATGCAGCCCGTGCACTGCGACCCCGCCTACTTGGCCAATTGGGTGGATGTGCTGGGCGACGAGCGTGCACACCGAGGGTTTGCCTGGCCGGAGTATCTGGCGCACGGCACGACGTTGGCGTTCGGCACCGACACACCCACGGCACCGTACGAGCCGCTGCCCAACATGTACATCGCTGCCACCCGCAAGTCGCCCGGCGACGCATCGATCGCCCCGCTCCGCCCCGACTTCGCGCTGCCCCTCGCCGACTCCATCGGTCACGCCACCCGCGACGCCGCCTGGGCGAGCCACATGGAGAATCAGCGCGGCATGCTGCGCGCCGGGTTGGCGGCCGACCTCGTCATCCTCGACAGCAATCCACTGGCGCAGCAGGCAGCGGCTCTGCTCACGGCAAAAGTCACCCGCACCATCATCGCCGGCACGACCGTCTTCACGACCAGCGACGTCGGCTGACAACCGCCAACCGCCTTCGGTTACTCAGTAGCGAACGAGAAGAGGCCCCGAGATCGCAGGTGCGGGATGAACTCGGCGTCGTACGCAATGTCGGGCAGCTCGCGGACAAGTTGATCAAGGCTGACTGCATCGTCGCCAACGAGTATGCGCCATGTGCCGGCGCGCACGCCGTCGAGGATGACCGTCGCCGCTTGTGCTGCCGTCATAGGAGCGGTGTCGCGGAACATCTCGCCCTGCATCTGCATGCCGACGCGGAGGTCGTCGTCGCTGGCAGCGCTGACGTCCATTCCGCGCTTACCCAACCGTTCTCGCACCTCGGCCAACTGCGCGCTGGTCATCTCCTTGGGGTCGCGACCGAAGAACTTGCCAGAGTTGATCACGATTGAGGTACCGATATGGCCGGGCATGACGACGGAGGCCTTCACGTGCGGTGCGTTCTGGCGTAGATCGGTAATCAGCGCCTCGGTGAAACCCTTCACCGCAAACTTGGCGGCGCTGTACGCGGTGTGCGGAATGTTGGGCCCCAGTGATGCCCAGAAACCGTTGACGCTGCTGGTGTTGACGATGTGGCCCTCCTCACTGGCCACCAGCAGCGGCATAAACGTACGGGTGCCGAGGTAGACGCCACCCCAGCAGACGTTGAAGGTGGTTTCCCACTCGTCGCGACCGTCGCTCACGAAGCTGCCGCCACCACCGATACCAGCATTGTTGAACAGGAGGTTGATGTGGTCGGTGTTGTGGTTGGCCCTGACAGCTTCGGCGAAGGCAACGAGCTGTGTTTCCTGCGACACATCGGCGACGAAGGTGGTGACGCGGGTACCCATGGGTGCATCAGCAATGCAGTGCGCGACCGTCTCGTCCATGTTCTCGGACGACACGTCACACATTGCAACGTGGCAACCTTCTGCGCTCAGCTGGCGGGCCAGCTCGCGGCCCATCCCAGTGCCACCCCCTGTGATGACTGCGATCTTGCCGGCGAAGTTTTCCATCACCACAGGTTGCCAGGCGAACCGATCGTCGGCCGATGCGGAGCGAGCCGGGTGCGCTGCGAGTCAAGATGTTCCCATGACACGTTTCGTTGCGCTGCTGGGTGGCATCAATGTTGGTGGGCACCGCGTCACCATGGATCGGCTGCGCGCCGAGGTCGCGTCGTTGGGGTACGCCGACGTGGCGACGTTCATTGCCAGTGGCAATGTGCTCTTCACCGGTCCCGCGCGCGGCGACCACGAAACCCGAATTGCTGCGCACCTGGGCGAGGCCCTTGGCTGGCCGGCGCCGACGTACCTGCGTACAGCCGCGGAGGTCGTCGCAACTACCGACCTTGCGCCGTTCGGCCCAACGCCCGAGGGCCACACCCACATGGTCGCGTTCTGCCGAACGGCCCCTGATGCTGCCAGTGCCGATGCCGTGGCGGAGCAATCGACTTCGTTCGACCGCCTCGAAGTGCACGGCCGCGACGTGCACTGGCTGATCGACGGCAAGCTGACCGACTCCAAGATCACGCTGCCGAAGCTGGTCAAGCTGATCGGGCCGAACACCACGCGCAACATCACGTCGCTGGAACGACTCGCGTTGCTGCTGCGCTGAACGGCTGCTGAGCGCGGTGGAGCGACTCGTTGCATTTCGGCGCCAAGGAGACGGTTGTCTGCGTGCTGAGCAGCCTTGACCTGGGTGACCGGGCAACCGTCTCAGACGCCCGGTGCCGCCAACGCTTCGCGGTCCGAGGTGATCTGCGCGGCCATTGTCGCCAGCACTTCGCCACGTAGCGCGAGGACGGTGCCGGCGTACGCTCGGCCGTTGAGCGCGGCTAGGCCGTGAGCCGCGGCCACAGCAGTGGACAGCACGTCGGCCTCAGGCACCACTGTGTCGAGGAAGCCGGCATCGACTGCGCCCGGACCGGCAGTCACCTGCGCCGTGGCGACAGCCAACTGGAGGTGGCGGCGGCTGAGACGGTCCTGAGCGATGGTGAGCGCCCAGTTGGGTAGCACCATGCCGATGGCGACCTCGTTGAGCCCGATCTTGCAGTCGACGTCGGCGCCGATGCGCACATCGCAGCCGAGCAGGATGAGCGCACCGGCCGCAAGTGCGTGCCCGGTACTTGCAGCCACGACAGGTACCGGCGAGCCGTACAGCCGGCGCACGAGTTCGCCGCCATCGCTGACCAGCGCGGCCACAGCGACGATGTCGCCGCCCCGCATCACCGAGAGGTCGAAGCCAGCACAGAACCGACCGGGTCGCCCGTGCAGCACAACAGCGCCGACGGTGTCATCGGCCTCGGCATGGTCGAGCGCGGCAGAGATCGCCATGATGACGCTGGCCGACAGAGCGTTTGCCTT
>JAYUCY010000075.1:0-89968 GCA_043740085.1 Ilumatobacteraceae bacterium | reverse complement strand
CGAAGAGCGCACTTCCGACGCGTACCTGCGTAGAGCCCTCTTGCACGGCAACCTCAAGGTCGTTCGTCATCCCCATCGAGCAGACCGACAAACCCAGCCGGTCCAGCAGTTGACGAACTGCGCGGAAACCCTGCCGAGCAGACTCTGGACCGCCGTTCGTCGGCCCGACTGTCATCAGCCCTCGAACGCTGAGCCCGGCATCCTGTGCTGCGGCGACGAGCGCCGGGACAGCATCCAGGGCACAGCCGCCCTTGCCTGGTTCGGCCAATGCCGCCGCCTGGATCAGAACTGTCGCCCCCGGAACTCGCTTGGCCAGTTCGGCGACCAGCGACAACCTGTCCACCGATTCGTACACCGAGACGATCGGTGCCAATTGGCGAATCTTGTTGCTCTGCAATTGGCCGATGAAGTGCACTCCGAAGGGGCGAGCCGCCGACCCCAGCTTGCTGACGATCTCCTGCGTGTAGTTCTCGCCGACGTCAGGGCAGCCCGCGGCAAAAGCGGCAAAGCACGCCTCGATACCGAACGTCTTGGTGACCGGCAACACGGTCACATCGTTTCCACCTGCACGTCCGATGCGGTCGCGCACCGCCCCCAAGCGCTCGGCGACCAACAGGTCGAGCGAGCTCACATCACTTGAGGAAGGACGGCACGTCGAAGTCGTCGTCACCATCGAGCGGGTCTACCCCGTCGTCGGCGAACAGGTCCTTCAACGTTGAGGTCGGCTTCGCGTCGGGGACCGACTTGCTGGACGGCCGGCCGCTGGAGCTGGGCGTTGCGGTGCCGGTGTTGCCGCCGTCCCAACGATCGAAGCCGGCGGCGATGACGGTGACCTTGACTTCGTCGCCCATCTCGTCGTCGATCACGGTACCGAAGATGATGTTGGCGTCCTGATGTGCGACGCCATGAATGATCTCTGCGGCCGCGTTCATCTCGAACAAGCCCATGCTGGACGGCCCGGTGATGTTGAGGAGAATGCCACGTGCGCCGTCGATAGCGGCCTCCAGCAGCGGGCTGCTGATGGCCGACTTGGCGGCGGTGACGGCACGATTCTCGCCGCTCGCCTGGCCGATACCCATGAGGGCGGAACCGGCACTGGAGAGAATCATCTTCACGTCGGCGAAGTCGGTATTGATGAGGCCGGGCGTGGTGATGAGGTTGGTGATGCCCGAGACACCCTGCAGCAGTACCTCGTCGGCCATCTTGAAGGCGTTGAGCACGCTGGTCTTCTCGTTGGCCACGGTGAGCAGGCGATCGTTCGGAATGACGATGAGGGTGTCGACCTTTTCCTTCAACCGCTGCACGCCGGTGTCGGCCTGTACGGCGCGACGACGACCTTCGAAGCTGAACGGGCGAGTGACCACACCAATGGTGAGCGCATTCATGCTGCGCGCCACTTCGGCAATGATGGGTGCCGCACCGGTGCCGGTGCCACCGCCTTCGCCAGCGGTGATGAACACCATGTCGGCGCCCTTGATCATCTCTTCGATCTCGTCGCGATGCGTCTCGGCGGCATTGCGACCCACCTCGGGGTCGCTGCCAGCGCCGAGACCACGGGTGAGATCGCGGCCGATATCGAGCTTGACGTCGGCGTCACTCATCAGCAGCGCTTGCGCGTCGGTGTTGACGGCGATGAACTCAACGCCCTTGAGGCCGGCGTCGATCATTCGATTGACAGCGTTGACGCCGCCACCACCGACGCCGATGACCTTGATGACAGCAAGATAATTCTGGGGTGCGCCGGCCATCAGAAGAACCTCCGAGATGAGAAAAGGTGGTGAGTTTGGTGTGTAGCCACTGAGGTACCTGCTGGGGTTCGATGGTAGCGAATGGGCTGCTCAGCCGAGGTGATCCGCCAATTTCTGGAGGCGCCGGACAAGGGTGAGATGAGCACTGTCGCTCAGTCTCGCACGAAACCGGAGGGTATCGGTGGAACCCCCGTCTTCAGCAGGGCACGATACCCGCGTCGGAGGTACTGACATCGATCTGACAGACGCCATCGAGGCCTGTGCGAACCTGCTTCAGCAGTCGCGCCAGCTTCTCGTCAATGGCCTGTGCGTCGCCAAGCCGAATGCCCACCCCATCGGGCTGGTCGTTGGCCAGCACCATTGTCAGCGTGCCCGTGCCCGCGTCGACTCCGACTGACAACGTGATGTCGCGGATCTCGGCGGGAAGGCTGGACACCAGCTCAGCGACCGACGCGTAGGGCGCGCCCGCAAACTGACCTCGTGCGGTATCGGGGTGGTCCCCGGTGATCATGAGGTAGTCCGTCGGTTGGCCCTCGATGACGTCGAGCACCCTGCCTTGCACGTCAATGATTCGATACTGGCCGTCACCACCCCGGAAAGCAGCGATCGGCACACGCTCACGAATGTCGATGACAACGCGATGCGGGAAGTCGGTGGCGACACGCGCGCTTTCCACCCACGGCACCGCCTCCAGCCGCTCCTGCGCCTTCGTGGTGTCCACCAGCAAAACCGGCTCGCCCTGCAAATCGTCGATCACGCTCTGCAGCACCGCCGGCTCGGTGTACACCGCGCCTTGGACCGACACCACCCGCACGTCGAAGATCGAGGACGCAAAGATGGCGATCGCCGCAATGGCGACCAGCAGCACACCGACACCGATGCCAGCCCAGATCAACCGGCGGCGGCCCTCGGCGCGACGCACCGAAATGCGGCGAGCTCGGATCCGTGGGTCAATACCGCCGCCTCGAGACCTGGCCAACGGCGGTTCAGTCGAAGTGGCCCCGTCAAGGTCGGCGATGACGATGGTCGACCGTTCACCCGATTCGTCCACCGCGTCGCGCCGCTCGTGGAACGCCTTCTCCTTGTCCTGGTCGAGATAGACGCTGTCGGGCATGTTGTCCTCGGCGATGACAATGGTGCGTCGCAGTGCGGCCGATTCCTCTGGCGAAGGGGGCGGGACGTCGAGCTCGTCCGCGTCGTCCTCAAGGGGTTCATCGAGCGCGAGTGGTTCTTCGGGCTCGATGAGATCGAGGTGCTCGGGTGCGCTGTGCTCATCGGTGATCCCGAGGATGCGGTCGATGGACGGATCGTCGAAGTTGTACTGCGGCGCCGACCGCTCGGAAAAGGCCTCCAGTAGCTCCTCCAACACGTGCTCCGGCGGGTCGTCCGCTCCCGGCGGAAGTGGCCGACTCATTCGCACCCCACGATGGCGAAGCCAACCAGCCGTACCTCGCTGCGCAGCTCGAAGCCCGTAGACTCTCGAACCGCGGCACGAACATGTTCCATCACAGCGCGGACATCAGCGGCGGTGGCACCGTCGCTGGCCTGGATGAAGTTGGCGTGTTTTTCGCTCACGAAGGCACCACCGATACGAAAGCCGCGAAGGCCTAACTGGTCGACGAGTACGGCCGCTGGCAGCTCGCCCGGTATCGGGTTGACGAACACGGAGCCGGCGTTCTGCCCGCCCGGTTGGTGCTCGCGACGCCAGCGCACAATTTCCGAAAGGTTCGCTTCCGCCTCGGCGGCATCGCCCAGCGTGAGTTGCAAACGGGCGTCGAGCACCACTTGATGATCGCGCAGGTTCGAGGAACGGAATTGCAGATCCAACTCATCGACGGGCATCCACGCCCGCACTGCGGTGTGCAGGTCGAGCACGTGTGCGCCGACCAGTGAGGCGGCGATGTCGCTGCCGTGGCCGCCGGCATTCATTCGTACGGCACCGCCAACCGAGCCGGGCACACCCACGGCCCACTCGAAGCCAACGAGGCCGGCAGCGACGCAACGACGCGCGAGGACGGGCAACGCAACTGCAGCGCCGGCGGTGACCGTGGAACCTTCAAACTCAATCCACTCGGCGATCGCTGAGAGCGATACGGCAACTCCTGCGAAACCGGTGTCGGCAACGAGCAGGTTCGAGCCACGTCCGACGACGAGCACGGGAAGGCCCGTCTCCTGGACGACTGCGGCGACCGTGTGCAATTCGGCCGTGTCGCGCGGCGTGGCGAAGACCAAGGCCGGCCCGCCCACCTTGTAGGTCGTGAACGGACCCAACGGTTCGTCCGCCGTGGCGAAACCCGCCATGCGCCGCAGCGCTGTCTGTTGGTGCTGCGCCAGGCTCATCGTGCGGCACGCAGTTCGCCGCGGCGCGCTTGCACCTCATCTGGCAGCGCCGCAACATCACCGCACCCCATCGAGATACACACATCGCCGTCGCGGAGTTCGCGCGCGAGAAACTCGACGAGGTCGTCTCGTTTCGGCATCCACACCACGCGACTGCGTGGGTGGGCGTCGATCACTGCGTTGACGACCAACTTGCCGGTGACACCGGGGATTGGTGCTGTGCCAGATGCATAGATGTCGGTGAGTACCACCACATCGGCATCGACGAATGCATCGCGATAGTCAGGCCACATGACAGCCATGCGGTTGAAACGGTTCGGCTGGAACACGGCGACGACGCGCTGCCAGGCATCGCCACTGCCGCGGGCCGCGGCAAGCACCGCCGCGATCTCGCTGGGCAGATGGCCGTAATCGTCCACCAGCGTTGCCCCGCCGTCCACCCCACGAACATCGAACCGACGCGCCACTCCGCCGAACTTGGCGAGCGCGGCGGCAGCAATCTCAAACGGCACGCCCACCGTCACGGCCATCGCCACCGCCGCCGTTGCGTTGCGAACGTTGTGCAGACCGCGCAATGGCAGGGCCACCGAACCGAGAGCTTCACCGTGATGAATCACGTCGAACGTGAACGAGCCGGTCTCGGACCGAATGTTGGCGGCAACGAAATCTGCAGCTGGGGAGGTGCCGTAGGTGATGACGTCGTGACGCGCGGCGAGGCGAGCGGTTTCTGGGTCGTCGAGGCAGAGCACCTTTGGCCCGTCGATCTGCGACAGGTACTGATCGAAGCCGTCGAAGATCGCTTCCGGAGTGCCGTAGAAGTCGAGATGGTCGACCTCAACGTTGGTCAAGATCGTGCCGTAGAGCGGCAACTGCAGGTGGGTGCCGTCGCTCTCGTCGGCCTCCACCACCAGCCAGTCCGAGCCCGTCCACTGGGCGCCGGTACCCATGTCCGTGACGTCCCCGCCAATCACAAAGTTGGGGCGCAGACCGGCCTCCGCGAGGATCAGCATCAGCATCGAGGTGGTCGACGTCTTGCCGTGTGTACCTGCGACCGCGAGCGACTTGGCGAGCGCGCAGACTGAGGCAAGCATGCCCGAGCGATGCAAAGAGAGAACGCCCACCTTGTCCGCCTCATCACGCTCGATGTTGCGTTCGGGAATCGCCGTACTCCAGGTGATCGCGTCGCGACCATGTACCAGGGGTCGCGAGTGACCGACGTGCACGTCGACGCCAGCGGCGCGCACGCGGTCGAGCACCGAACGTTCCCGCATGTCGCTGCCACTGACCGTGTGACCCATCTCGGCCAACACGATTGCGATTGCGCTCATCCCAGGGCCACCGACGCCAACGACGTGCAGCGAACGCGGTTGGCTGAGATCCAGTGGGGCGACTGGAGCGAGACTCATGACGCGGCCACCCGTTCCACCAAGGCGACCAGCTTTCCACTGCGATGAACGGCACCGGCGGCATATGCCGCCTCGGCCACTCGTGCCAGTTCGGTCGGCGCAGAAATGAAGTGTTCCACCTCGTTCACGAGGCGGTCGACCGTGAGGTCGGCCTGCTCCAACAGCACGGCGGCACCCTGCTCAGACAGGACCTTCGCATTGTCCACCTGGTGGTTCTCGGCGGCGCCTGGCCATGGCACCACGATCGCAGGAGCGCCCACGGTCGCCAGCTCGGCGATGGTTCCCGCGCCACCGCGAGTGAGCAGCAGGTCGGCGGCGGCATAGAGCTGCGCCATGCGGTCTTCGTAGCCAATCACGCGATACAGGATGCCTGCTTCACCATCATGAATGGGCGCGGCGTCGCTGAGAAACCGGTCACCGACCACGTGGTACACCGCCAGATCGCTGCGACCAGCCCAATGCGCGACTGCGCCTGACACCGCCTCGTTGATGGCAGCCGCACCCTGCGAACCGCACATCACCGCCAGCACAAACCGATCGCCGGGCAGGCCCAACTCCTCGCGAGCGACGATGCGAGCGGACAGCCGATCGAGCTCGATCATCGCTCCACGAACGGGCGCACCGGTGAGCTCTGCGCCGGGCAGCGACGAGCCTTCGAACGCGACCGCGACTGCGGCCGCCTTCTTCGCCAGCAGTTTCGAGACCAGTCCGGGCCGACGGTCATACGACACCACGACGTACGGAATCTTCAGCCGGCGAGCAGCCCACGTTGCAGGGAAACTGCCATACCCGCCCACATTGACGACCACCTTGGGCTGTACTTCGCGCAGTAGCTCCTTCGCCTCGCGAACGGCACGAAAGAGCTTCGGTATGAACGCCAGGTTCCTGCGACTGAAGCTGCGCTGCAGGCCGACGACATCGAGGAAGGTGTGCGGGTGCCCGGTCGGAGGCAGCAACCGCGTCTCCAGGCCGCGTTGGGTTCCCACGTAGTGAACAGAGCCCGCAGGGTGCCCGGCGGCAACCAACGCATCCGCGATTGCCAGCGCCGGCAGCACGTGGCCGGAAGTGCCGCCGCCGGTGACGACAGCGAACGTGTCTGTCTCGGTCATCGCACGTTGCGGGCGACGTTGAGCAACAAACCGGTGGCGGTGAGCGTCACAAACAACGAGCTGCCGCCGGCCGAAAAGAACGGCAGGGTCAGACCAGTCACGGGCATCAGGCCGGTGACGCCGCCAACGTTGATGAGCGTCTGCACGACCAGCCAGCTGACGATGCCGCCGGCCAGCAACTGATGAAATCTGTCGTGCGTCGCGATGGCGACCTGCACACCCGCGTAGGCCAGCACCATGAAGCCGCCGAGCACAGCGACCACGCCGATCATGCCCAGCTCCTCTGCAACGACCGCGAAGATGAAGTCGCTATGGGCGAGCGGCAGGAACTCGCCGAGCTTGTTCTCGCCACGCCCAACCCCCGAGCCGGTGAAGCCGCCCTGGGCCATGGCAATCATCGCCTGATAGGTCTGGTAGCTCAGGTGGTCCTTGTGGGCAGCGATGTTCATGAACGCTGTGAACCGCGCTTCGCGACGCGGGCTGGAGACGACGAAGGCGAGCGCGCCAACGGTTCCCACCGCGCCTGCGGCCACGATCGGAAGGAGTGGCGCACCGGCGATGAACGCCACCGCAAAGACGATGGATGCCAACACGATTGCGGAGCCGAGGTCGCTTTGTGCAAGACACAGGAGTGCGCCAAGGATCGCAACGGCAAGCACGGGGCCGAGCGTTCGACGCAGGTCGTGCATCTCGTTATGTCGATTGGCGAGCAGATTCGCGCTTGCAAGCAGCACCGCCAGTTTGAGGAACTCGCTGGGCTGGAAGTTGATTGACCCGATGGCGACCCAGGCGTTGGCATCGTTCACCTTGTCACCAATGCCGGGCACGAATGGCAGCAGCATCAATCCGAATGCGACCGCGAGCGCGGGGTTCACCAGCCGCCGCCAGCGGCGCGTAGGAACTCGCATCGCGAACCACATGCCGATCACGCCGAGCACAGCCCACATCAGTTGCCGGTTGAACAGACGCCACGGTGAGTTGCCCTGATGGAACTGACTGATCGAGGTGGCCGACAGCACCATCACCAAGCCGAGCATGGTGAACACCGTGACGACCACGGTGATGATGTAGAACGCCGTCGGCGGCGGGGTGGCGGGGTGCGACACATTGCGACGTGTTGGGTGGCGCCGCATCGCGTCGGACCGAGCCAGGGCAGCACGACGGCGATCGCCGATGAGTGTGGACGAAGAGGTCACGCGGTTGTGCTCCTTGTGCCGTTCAACGCCTGTACCAGTTGCTTGAAGTCATCACCGCGCGCCGGGTAGCCGCCTCCCGGGTACCAATCGAAGCTGGCGCACGCGGGCGAGAGCAGTACGACATCGCCACTCTCGGCGAGCTCATCTGCGAACTCCACCGCCTGCGCCATCGAGGTAGCGATGCGTGTCGGGCAGTAGGGCTCGAAGGGCCCGGTCACCTCGGCAGCGGCCTTACCTAAGCCGACCACGGCCTTCACTCGCGCGTGCTCGCTGGCGAGGCTGGCCAGATCGAGGCCCTTGTTGAGCCCGCCCGCGAGCAGCACGATGTGGTCGAACGAGCGGATGGCGGTCAAGGCCGCGTGGGGCGAGGTCGCCTTCGAGTCGTTGAACCACCGAACCCCATCGATGGTGCCCAGCGGTTCGATTCGATGCGGGGGATGGCGGAAAGTGGCCAATGCTCGTTGCACGTCGGCCGGCGTGGCGAGACCCGCCTCCACGACCAGCGCCACCGCAGCCAGCGCATTGGTGAGATCGTGCGGCAGCGTGCGAGTCATACCCGCGACGGCAGCGATGACGCCTGCGGGGCCGACTAGGTTGCCGTCCTCAATTCGATAGTCGGCACTCGAGGCCGCGAACGTGCGAGTGGGGCCGCCGGCGGCGCGCAGATTGGCCATCACCGTCGGGTCATCGGCCCAACCGATCGCGACGTCGGTGGGTCGACGATGTGCCCACATCCGCGCCTTGGCGGCTTCGTACGAGGCCATCGACGTGTGCCAATTCTGGTGATCCGGAGCGAGGTTGAGCCACACCGATGCTTCAGCGCGAAACGACTGCAACCAGTTCAAACGGAAGCTGCTGCACTCCACAACGAACACGTCGACATCGTCGTCGAGCGCGGCCGCCAGCGGCACCTCGGTGTTTCCTACGGCGGCTACCCGGTGGCCGGCAGCTTCGAGGATGTGTGCCGTCAGCAGCGTGGTGGTGGTCTTGCCATCGGTTCCCGTGACAGCCAGCATCGGGCGCGGGCCGCCTGGGCGCTGCTGCTCCCACTCATAGGCGAGATCGATCTCAGTGCGCAACGGCGTGCCCGCAGCAAGTGCCGCCAGCACGACCGCGTGAGTCTCGGGCACGCCAGGCGCCGGGCACACCATGTCGGCAGTGGCGACCAGCTCGGCGATCTGCTCAGCGGTTGGCGCCTCGATCAGCGCTGTGCCAAGCGCCGCAGCCATCTCCCGCTTCGCGTCGGTGGCCACATCGTCGGCGATCAGCAGTGTCCAGCCGCGGCGCACCAACTGCGCGGCAAGAGCATCGCCCGCAAGCGCTATGCCGTAGACCAGAGCGGTACCGGTCACAGGTTGTCCGTCACCCTCGTGAAGTCGGCGATGAAGAGGGCCAGCGCGCTGGCGACGCAAATGCCCGTGATGATCCAGAAGCGGATGATCACGGTGGTCTCCGGCCAGCCAACCAGCTCGAAGTGATGGTGAATCGGGGACATTCTGAAGAGCCGCTTCTTGCGACCGGACGCTTTGAACACGCCCATCTGAATGGCGACCGAGCCGGCCTCCATCACGTTGATGCCGCAGATGAGAATGATGAGCAACTGTGTGTTGGTGGTGATGGCCAGTAGTGCGAGCGCAGTACCAATGGCAAGCGCACCGACGTCGCCCATAAAGATGCGTGCCGGAGCGGCGTTGAACCAGAGGAACCCAGCGCAGCCGCCGGCAAAGGCCGCTGCGAGCACTGCCAGGTCGAGCGGGTTGACCACATCGCCGTAGATCGCAGGGTTGCGGAACTCCCAGTAGGCAATGATCGTGAACGCGAGGAAGCCCATCATCGCTGAGCCACCGGCCAGACCGTCAAGCCCGTCTGTGACGTTGACAGCGTTACTGGTGGCCCAAATCATCAGGCCGGTAACGACCACAAAGATGGGTACGGCCAGGTGCCACCCCGGGAACGTGGCACGAGTGATCGAGAGCGTTTGACTGACGTCCGTGGACGACACCAGCCACCATGCCAGCAGCATCGACAAGCCGAGGGTGATGTAGCTCTTCTGCTTCCAGAAGATGCCCCGGTTGTGACGCTTGCGCACCTTGATGAAGTCGTCCAGGAAACCCATGCCGGCCATCACGATGATGCCGACCCACATGATCATCGCCTGGTTCGAGAACGCCAGGTTGGGGCGCAGGTGAGCAACCATCCAACCCGATGCCGCCGCGATGACGATTGCCAGCCCGCCCATCGTGGGCGTGCCCTGCTTCTTCATGTGGTGCTCTGGCCCGTGGTCTTCCTTACCCAGAATCGGCTGGCCCGTACCGCGGGTGCGAAAGAAGGTAATCAGGTAGCGCGTGCAGATGAGCGAGACGAACATCGCCGCCGCACCCGCGATCATGACTGCAATCACTGTGCCGTCTCCAGAAGTTCTCGTGCCACGGCGCGATCGTCGAAGGGAACGACGGTGCTGCCAATGGTCTGCGTGGTTTCGTGGCCCTTGCCAGCGATCACTACAACGTCGCCGGCATGGGCCATCTGGAATGCCGCTGAGAAGGCTTGGCGTCGGTTTGGCTCGGTCACAACACGGTCACGGTAGTCGCCGGGTACCCCCTGAGTGATGGCATTGATGATCGCCATCGGGTCCTCGGAGCGAGGGTTGTCGGAGGTGACGACCACGCGGTCAGCCAGTTCCGCCGCGACCGCACCCATCTCCGGGCGCTTCTCGCGGTCACGATCGCCGCCGCACCCGAACACCGCGATCACGTTGCCATCACCGGCAGCGTCGCGCGCCGCAATGAGCGCCTCGCGCAACCCATCAGGCGTGTGAGCGAAGTCCACGATCACATCAAACGCCTGCCCGGCAAGCACCGGCTCGAACCGACCCGGCACCGGCGGCGCAGTGCGCAATCCTTCCGCAACCACGTGCACATCGATGCCGATCGCGGCGGCGGCGGTGGCCGCGGCGAGGCTGTTCATTGCGTTGAACGCCCCGCCGATACCCACTCGCACCTGCTGGCCGCGCCAGGAGTATTCGTGAGCAGTGGGTGTCACGACAAGATCCCTCATCTCGCCGCTGGAGAACGCTGCCATCGGAATGGACGCAGCGTCGAACAGCAGCTGGCCGTGCGGGTCGTCGACATTCGCAATGCCCTGCGCACTGAGCAGCGGCGTGAAGAGGGCAGCCTTCGCAGCGAAATACCGCTCGACAGTGCCGTGCAAGTCGAGATGGTCGCGGCCGAGGTTGGTGAACACTGCGAGAGCGAAGTGGGTTCCGTCGACGCGGTGTAGCGCGAGAGCATGCGACGAGACCTCCATCACCACGGCTGCACAGCCCGCCGTCACAAAGGCGGCCAGCTGTGCCTGCAGCTCCGGCGCCTCAGGAGTGGTGTGTTTCCCGGTGAGGGTGCCGATGACTCCGGTGCGCAGTCCGGCCGATTCCAGAACTGCCGCGAGCAGACTTGCGGTGGTCGTCTTGCCGTTTGTGCCAGTGATACCGATGACGGTCAACGATTGCGAGGGATGGCCAAAGAAGGCCGACGCGATTGGGCCCATCGCCACCCGAGCGTCGGCGACGATTACCTGCGTCACGTCGAGGTCCAGCGCGTGATCGACCAGCAGTGCAGCGGCACCGGCCTTTGCAGCAGCAGCCGCAAACGCATGACCGTCACTGTTGGCGCCGCGCAGACAGCAGAACAGTACGCCGGGCGCGACCAATCGCGAGTCGTGGACAACGCCGGTGATACTGACGTCGGCGATGCCGCGCACCTCCGCAGCTCCCAATCCCGCGCCGGCAATCAGCTCACCGAGCGTGCGTGCCATCTGGGTCATCCCGCGGCCGGGCAGCCGGTGTCGCCGGGGTTGGGCGTGATCTGCAATTCGTGGATTGCCGCGGTGGCAATCGTGGCGAACAGCGGCGCCGCGGCCTTGCCGCCGAAGCGGTCGTTGGATGTGGGGTCTGGCTCGTCGATCGTGACCAGGATGGTGACCTTGGGTGCATCCGCAGGGAAGTACCCGACGAAGGAGGCGCGGTATGCGCGTGTGCCGGTGGCGCCGTACGTCTTGTCAACCTGCACCTTGTAGGCGGTGCCGGTTTTGCCAGCGACGGAGATATCGGCAATCTGCGCATCCTTGCCGGTGCCGTCGCAGACCACGTCCTTCATCATGTCGGTCATCGTCGCCGCCGTCGACGGCTGGATCACCGTGTGGGTCGCTGACGGCGCGGTGTCGGTCACTTCGCCGTCAGCTCCAATCGTTGCTGCCACCAGTTTCGGCGCCACATAGACGCCGCCATTGGCGACGGTGTTCACGGCAGCAGCGAGCTGCAGCGCGGTGACCGAGTAGCCGTACCCATAGCTATGCGACTGCTTTTCGGTACCTTCCCACTCGGATGCCGGCTTGAAGATTCCGACGCTCTCGTCGGGGAAGTCAAGCGCTGTCTTTTGACCGAAGCCGAAGGATTCGAGGTAGCTCCCGAAGCGTTCAGTACCGACCTCGTCGGTCAACAGCAGAGTGCCGATGTTGGACGAGTGCACGATGATGTCGCGCAACGACATTGGCTGCTTGTCGTGCGGCTCGGCGTCGTTGATGGTGTGCATCCAAGGTGTACCTCGGTCGTACACGATCTGGCCGGGGACTTCGATCACTGTGTCCGGTGTTGCGACCCCGGTGTCGACGACGGCGGAAAGACTGAAGACCTTCGCCACCGAGCCGGGTTCAAACGGCTCCACGGCCGCAAGGTTGGCAGAGGTGACCGCCACGACACCGTCGTCACCGCGGCTCACGTTGGCGACGGCGTAAATTTCGCCGGTCGCCGTGTCCATGACGACGACGGCACCACCCTTGGCACTCAGTTCTTGCACTCGCGCGACCAATGCTTGTTCAACTTGGAATTGCAGCGATCGGTCCAGGGTGAGAATCAAGTCGTTGCCGGGTATCGGATCAGTCGTGGTCGCGCCCGACCCAGGAATCGAGCGGCCCTTGGCGTCGTGCTCGCGCACTCGCTCGCCGTCGACTCCAGTGAGCTCCGAGTTGTAGAGCAGCTCGACCCCAGCGGTGCCGATGCCGTCAATGTCAGTGCGACCCAGCAGACTGCGACCGACCTCGCCGCTCGGCATGATCCGCTTGTCCTCGCGCAGGAGGTCGATGCCGCTGATGTTCAACGCCATCACGGAGTTGGCAAGATCGTCGTCTATCTGGCGGGCGATGTAGACGAAGCTCTTGTTCTTGGCGGTGAACGCGGCGAGCAACGACTGCTGCTTGACAGGTGCCAGCTGCAACATGGTGCCCAGCAGCGACGACACACCGGCTGGGTCAGTGACCAGCTTGGGGTTGGCGATCAACGTGCTACTTGGAACACTCATCACCAGTTCACCGCCGTCACGAGCGAAGATCGTGCCGCGCGGCGCGTGCAGAACGGCCTCCGAGACACGCTGCGCCTTGCCAGCAGCAACAAGCGAGTCCGAGCCAGCGGTCTGCAAGAACGCGACGCGAGCAACGACTGCAACGAAGAGCAGGACGCTGATCACGAAGACGGCAACCAACCGCCGCCGAGTGTCGCCCGCGCGGAAGGTCAGCTTGATGCCGGCTGGTTGCTTGGAGCGCTTGGAGCGCTTGGAGCGCTTCTGCATCGGCCGATTGGGCGACTGATGCCCACGACCGGCCGGCTTGTGCCCGCGCTGGGTCGGCGTTGCATTGCAGGCAGCCGTATTAATTTTAGGGTTCTTGGCTTTCGTCGTAGTCGCCTGATCGCGACGAGCATGCGACCGCGAGGGCGCTACAGATTCACCACGACGTGAGCGCGGGTCGGCGGTGACAGGGCGCGTGCCGATGGTGGTCGCAGGCGTGCTGGGGAGGCGACGAGTATCGGTACTCATGGTGCGCCACCAGCTTCTGCTTTCACATCGGCGTATTGCTCGAACTCTTCATCGATGGATGCGTCGGCCACCCCGGAGCTGTCGGCACCGCTGCGTTGCACCGTTGCGACCTCATCGGCATCCAGCTGCACAAATTCCGTCTGTGTGGCCGGAACCATGCCCAGCTTGCCGGCTTCCTCGGCCAAACGACCGGGCGAGCGCAGCTCGGCGCGCTCGCGACGAAGTACGTCGTAGGTCTCGTGTGCGGTGCGAATGTCACGGTCCATGGTGTCCATCGTCAGCTGGCGTCGGGCCAGCTGCGTCTGGAAGGCAGCAGCGCCCAACATCAGCCCGAACACCACGGTGCAACCGGCGGCGATGAGGCGAGCCGTACGGCGTTGACGAGGAACCACGACAAGCTGAGGGCGCGGCGCGATGTGGGCGACAGCGGCAGTCCGCTTCACCATCACTCGCGCATCAGCCTCGCCACCACCGTGGATCCTGCTGCGTACCGTCATCACTCGCTCGCTGCGAGCTGCCATTGCCATGTTGCGTACCTCTGTCCTGCCTACTGTCCCGCCGTGGATGTCTTGAACTAGCGCCAACCACGCGTGGGTGTGTCGACGATTCGCTCGACCACCCTCAACCGTGCGCTGGCTGCTCGTCGATTGCTGCTCTGCTCGTCCTTCGAGGGTGTCTTGGGAACGCCGCGCACCAGGCGGACCGTCTGTACTGCGTCGCACACACACGGCAGTTCGGGCGGACACGGGCAGTCCCCCGTCGCCGCCGACCGCATGTGCTCCTTCACAATTCGATCCTCACCCGAGTGGTACGACAGCACTGCCACGCGACCACCCGGTGCTGTGCGATCCATCGCCGCATCGAGCGCTGGCGGCAGGGCATCGAGCTCACCGTTGACCTCGATGCGGATGGCCTGGAAGGTGCGCTTTGCCGGGTGTCCACCGGTGCGACGCGCCGGCGCCGGAATGGCCGACACCACCACTTCGGCGAGATGGGCCGTCGTTTGGATGGGTCGAGCGGCGACAATCGCAGCGGCGATTCTGCGGGCGAACCGCTCGTCGCCGTACTGCTGCAGGACGCGAGCAAGCTGGTCGGCCGGGTAGCCGTTGACGACATCGGAGGCAGACCACGGCTGCGACTGGTCCATGCGCATGTCGAGCGGCGCATCGTTGCGATAGCTGAACCCACGCTCGGCGACATCGAGCTGCGGCGAGCTGACACCGAGGTCGAAGAGGGCACCGGACAGGGATTCGATGGAGAGTGCTTCCATGGCTTCTTCGAGGCGATCGAACCGGCAGTGGTACACACGCAATCGATCACCGAAGCGGGCGAGACGGGCTTGCGCGGCGGCAAGTGCGAATTCGTCGCGATCGATGCCGAGGACCTTCACCTGTGGCCAACGATCGAGCAGTTGCTCGGCGTGACCACCTCCGCCCAGTGTGGCGTCGAGCACGAACCCGGGTGGCACGTGCTCATAGAGGGCCACGATTTCGTGGACCATCACCGGCAGGTGGTGGAAGGGTGCGTCACTCATTGCGTACTGACCTGAATCGTCCGTCCATCTGCAGCCCTCCGGTTCGCGGTTGCCGCCGGGATGTCTCCCCGGTCGTGCGAAACGGCAGCGGGCGGAAGTGGGCTGTCCATCGTGCTGGCCGGAAGGCTGCAGATGGGCGGAAGATCGTGATTGATCGGTGTCTCGGTGGTGTCGTGTATGCGGCCTGTTCGTGGTGCTGCCTCATCCTCCTCTGCTGTTGTCGTGAATGCTGTAGTTGTCGTGAACTGCCTGTCGTGAACTGTTCGGATCACTCGCTACCGGCCAGGTCTGGGCCGGTGAGCTGAGTGGTGCCGTTGTCGTCGATCAGCGCGAACCGTCGCGGTGACCAAAGCTCGAGGCGGTCGAAGCTGCCAGCGACGGTGACTGGCTCGCCCAGTGCAAGGTCTGCGTAGTCGCGCAGTTGCTCATCGACATTGACGCGACCCTGCTTGTCGAGCGACACGAGAATCGCGGAGGAGGCCAGGGCACGCAGTTGGTTGCGGCTGACCTCACCGAGGCGGACGCGAGCAGCCATTGCTTCGGCTTCTTCCTCGAAGGTTGCCGATGGGACGACCGTGACGCACTTGTCCTGGCCCTTGGCCAGGTAGCAGTGCTCGCCGAGGCGGTCGCGAAAGGTTGCCGGCACCGCCAGGCGGCCCTTGTCGTCGAGCTGACGTTCAAACGCCCCTACAAACAACATGTCGCGACACCACCTCTCGTTGACTCAGCACCTGCCTGTGAGAACGCAGATCACGGCGGCGCACGCCCGAGATCCCCACGAGCCCCCATTCTGGCCCCCAGAGACCGCCATAGTCAACCATTTACCCCCATTTCGCGCCACTCATCGCCAAAATTTACCGATGGCGGCGCCGAATACGCTGCAATCGGTCGATTTATGGACGCGAAGTGAGAATTTTCTCGAGCGCCGCAACCATCCGGTCCGCTCCAACGCAAATGGGCTGCGCTGCCAGCGCGATGTCTCCAGCGAGCGGCCGCGGCGCGGCGACCAGAGCGGCGACCATTTCTGGGCGCCACTGAAGGTGACACATGGATTGGAATCGTGCGTACTCGCGGGTGCGGCGTTGGGAGATGCCGACCAGCTTCGAGTTGCCGGCCGTCACCTCACCCGTTCCGACCCCCGCAAAGCACACCTGCCGCGACCATTGAGTAGCCACTAGGCCACCCCGATGCACCTCGCCCGCAACACCCAGCCCCACGAACGCCCGCTGCCACAGCTTGCCCACCCAAACCATCGCCTGCGCGACATCAACCAGCCACAGGGGGTCGCCTGCGGGAATCACCAGGTCGAGCCAGACGAACTCGCCAGGCATCAGCAGGACCCCACCCCCGCCGCTGCGTCGGCTCACGACGTCCACTCCCAACGCGCCGGCCACCCTGCAGTCGACGTCGCTGTTGGATTGCGCTGATCCCAACACCAGCGTCGGCCGCTCCACCGTGTGAAACGTCGCCGAGCGCCGAGCCGCCGGATCCGTTGAGTGGAACGCGCCGGCATCGCCGTGCGCACCCTCCACCCTCCACTCACCGGTCATCAGGTTCAGCGTACGCCGGTCCCCACCAACCCAAGTGACGCGCTTTCGCCCCTGTGAACCAGCTCGGGGGAACAACAACGCGTCACTTCGCTGGCGAAGCCCAGCGCTGCGGCGAAGTGACGCGCTTTCTGGGCTGTGAGCCAGGTCCTGGAGCCGAAAGCGCGTCAGTTCGAGGCTGGCGCGGCGTGTCGGCTAGCTGGCTCTGGCGAGGTAGGGCTTCCACTCCTCGGGGACGAGGGTGACGGCCGCGGCAACCCAGGCCTGCTCGCGCGGGGCGCGCGGTGGACAGGCCAGCCACATGCCTGCCTCGGTGGGCGTGCGGTCGCGCTTGCGCAGATTGCACGGCCGGCAGGCGGCAGCCACGTTCTCCCACGTGTGCTGGCCACCTCGAGACCGGGGCACGACGTGGTCCAGCGAGTCGGCGAAGCCGCCGCAGTACTGGCAGCAGTAGTTGTCGCGGGCGAAGAGGGCACGGCGAGACATGGCGGTGCGCCGGGCGTAGGGCACCTTCACGACGTACCGCAGCCGCACCACCGATGGGCTGGGGATGGCGAGCCGCTCGGAATGCAACACACTGCCATCATCGGCGATGAGATCGGCCTTGTCGGCGAGGACAAGACATACCGCCCGGAATGCAGGCACGACAGAGAGCGGCTCGTAGGTGGCGTTCAACACGAGTGCGCTTCTCATAGGGCGGAAACCTAGCGAACTCGCCGCAGCAAAATTTGCCGGTTAACCAGCGCCGCCTGTGGTATCAGGTCGTGTGGTATCAGGTCGTGCAGTATCTCGGTGCGCATCATGAGGCGGCGGCGTCGTGGTGTTGGCACCATGCGAGGTAGTTCAGCACATCGACAGGCTCGATTCGATGATCGGGGCTGCCGTACTGCGTGACCATTCGAAACGCCAGGTAGTCGCTACTGGGCACCGGTAGGAACGGGCGGCGCTTCCACCACCCTCGCGGTGTGGTGCGTCGCCATTGGCGCAGTGCCGTCCCCCACAGGTGCGGACGACCGGCGACAGCCACTGCGACTTGCACGACGCCTTTGACGCCGATCGCCTGGCTCACACGCGCGGTTCTTTGGGCAGACCCAACACCATCTCGCCGATGATGTTGCGCTGCACCTGCGACGAGCCGGCGTAGATGGTGCCAGCGCGAGCGTTGAGGAAGGTACCGACCCAGCTCCAGGTGCTGTTGGGCGCCCCCGCATCGTCGGCGCCAAACGCACTGGATGGACGGCGACCGGTGGGCGTCATGGCCTCGGCGCCGATGATATCGACGGCCAGCTCGGTGATTTCCTTGTGGTACTCGCTCCAGTAGAGCTTCGAAATGGCTGCGTCGGGGCCGGGGTGGTGGCCAGCAAGGAACTGCGTGAGCACTCGCATGCCATTGAAGCGCATGATCTGTACCTTCGCGTAGCACTGGGCCAGCCGTTGGCGGATACGCGGGTCGTCGGCGACGCCGTACTCCTTGACCAGCAGCAGCAGCCGGTCGACTTCGGCCTGGAAGCGGATAGGGCCGGTAGCGGCGGCCTCGCCGCGCTCGAACCCGAGCAGCGTCATCGCGACGGCCCAACCGTTGTTGAGCCCGCCGATGACTTCACCCTGAGCAGCGGTGGCGTCGGTGTAGAAGACCTCGTTGAACTCGCTCTCGCCGCTGATCATGCGAATGGGGCGCACTTCGATGCCGGGCTGGCGCATGTCGACCAGGATGAACGAGATGCCTTTGTGGCGCGACGCATCAGGGTCGGTGCGGGCGAGGGTGAAGATGTGATCTGCCAGGTGACCGGCGCTGGTCCAGATCTTCTGGCCGTTGAGAATCCACTCGTCGCCGTCGAGCTGTGCTTTCAGGCCAAGGTTGCTGAGGTCGCTGCCGGCGTTGGGTTCGCTGTAGCCCTGGCACCACACATCGTCGCCGCTGAGAATGCGCGGCAGGTAGTGCGCCTTCTGCTCGTCGGTACCCCACTGCAGCAGGGTGTTGCCCAGCATCTGGATGCCGAAAACGTCGTTGGCGCCGCCGGTGGGCACGCCCGCCTTCGCGAACTCTTCACCGATGATGACCTGCTCGAGCGCGGACAAGCCACCACCGCCATAGGCCACCGGCCAGCCGGGCGCGAGGTAGCCGGCGCCGTAGAGCGTCTTGCGCCATTCGGTGACAAAGTCGACCAGCTCCTGGCCATCGAGCTGGCCCACGCCGCCCCAATTGGTAGGGAGCTTCTCGGCAAGAAAGGCGTGAACTTTCTCGCGGTAGGCCTCGGCGTCAGCGGTGTACTTGGGATGCATGCCGCGACGTTACCGGCCGGTACGGGCAAGGGCAGCAGCGCCGACGAGTGGTGCGAGTTGGCCGAGGCCAGCGGGCACCACCTTGAACCCCTGAAGGAACGCGAGGCGAGCGCGCTGATCCAGCTCGGACTGCGCTGCACCAAAGAACGGTTCACCAAAACCGAGGGCAACGGATCCGCCGATGACCGCCAGTTTCAAGTCACAAATGGCGCCGAGCGAGGCCAACGCGCGGCCCGTCAGAATGCCAGTGCGCTCGACGATGCTTTGTGGCGCACGCTGCGGCGGACGACCGGTCTCCTCCTCGATAGCCCGGCCGCTGCAATAGGCCTCCATGCAGCCTTTGCCGCCGCACGGGCAGTCGCGGCCGTCGGGCTCGACGACGATGTGGCCGATGTGGCCGGCGTTGCCCAGCCGCCCCTCCAGCAACCGGCCGCCACTGACGATGCCCCCGCCAACCCCTGCGCCCATCACGACTGCCGCAAAGTTGGCAATGCCAACAGCAGCCCCGCACCAGGCTTCACCCAGCGCAACGGTCTTCGCATTGTTGTCAACCACAGTTGGCAGCTGGGTGAGCGCCTCAACTTCAGCGGCCAGGGGGAACGCCTTCCACGACGGAATGTACAGCGGTGTCACCGTGCGCTCGACAGGGTTCATCGGCCCGCCGCAGCCAACGCCACAGCCCACCGGACGGGTGGGGGCCGCGGCCATCACCCGCAGCACCAGCCGCGACAACGCCGACCAGACTTCGCGTGGGGGCGTCGCAATTCGGTCGCGCACGAGTACATCGCCGGTTTCGCTGACCACGGCCGCGGCCAGCTTGGCGCCTCCGACATCAATAGCGAGGTAGCAGATACTCACCTCGACGACCGTAGCTGCCAGGCCGCCGACTGCAGTGGCGCGGTCAGCTCTGCCGCTCCTGAACACTAACCACCTGCGAGTGCGTCTACCCTTCCAGCCGTGACGGCAGCCCCTACCGAATACACCTCTGGCCCCGGTATCTCCTCCGAGTCAGCGAGCCGGCCCTCGTCGACGTTCGCGCAGCTCTTCGACGCAATTGCGGGCAACGTGTCGTCTGTCGTGCATGGCAAGCGCGATGCCGTTGAGCTTGCCGTGATGTGCCTGCTCGCCGAAGGCCATCTGCTGATCGAAGACGTGCCCGGCGTGGGCAAGACCAGCCTGGCAAAGGCGCTGGCCGCGTCCATCGATTGCACGTGGAAGCGAGTGCAGTTCACGCCCGACCTGCTACCCACCGACCTTGTGGGTGTCAGCATTTTCCAGCGAGCCAGCGAGAGCTTCGTGTTCCAGCAAGGCCCGCTGTTCGCCAATATCGTGTTGGCCGACGAGATCAACCGGGCGTCACCCAAGACGCAGTCAGCGCTGTTGGAGGCCATGGAGGAGCGACAGGTCAGCGCCGACGGCATCAGCCATCAGCTGCCCATCCCGTTCATGGTGGCCGCCACGCAAAACCCTGTTGAGCAGGAAGGCACCTATCGGCTGCCGGAGAGCCAGCTCGATCGCTTTCTGATGCGACTCTCGCTTGGCTACCCGGGCCGCGCTGCCGAGTTGGCGATTCTCGATTCCAATGGTGCCGCCGATGCGCTGCACGCACTGCGCCCAGTGGTCAGCACAGCCGAAGTTGTACAGATGTGTGCAGCCGTACGCAGCGTCCACGTCGCCGACGTGCTGAAGGGTTACATGGTCGACCTGGCCGAGACCAGCCGCAACCACAACGGCATGCTGCTCGGCCTCTCCCCTCGGGCCACGCTGCAGTTGGCCCGCGCGACCCGATCGCACGCTGCTGCGCACGGGCGCGACTACGCCATCCCCGACGACGTCAAGGCTGTGGCCATCTCCGTGCTCGCGCACCGCATCGTGCTGCGTCCGGAAGCCGCCTCACGCGGCCTCACTCATGAGGGCGCCGTCCACGAGCTTCTTGCGGCGGTTCCCGTGCCGGTGGGTCGCTGATGCCAACCCGCCACGGCTGGGCAATGGTCGTGGCTGCCGCCGCCTCCCTCGCTGCCGGCCGCGTGTTCGGCTTGATGGAGTTGTTTGTAGTCGGCGTTGCGTTACTGGTGACGTTCGGGCTGGCGGTGCTGGTGGTCAATCGACCGCTCCCCCGAATCGATGTCCGCCGTATCGCTCGCCCGACCACCGTGTCCGTCGGCGAGCCTGCGCGCGTCGATCTGCAGGTTGCCAATCGGTCGCATGTCCGAACCCCGCGGCTGAAGTTGTGGGAACCCGTGGGCGACAAGGGTGGCGCACCGATGCAGCTCGCACCCTTAGGCGCTGGCGAAGCAACCAGCGCGGCCTACCGCGTGCCCACCACCCGCCGCGGAGTGCTGCGCACGGGGCCGCTACGTGCCGAACGCACCGACCCGCTGGGGCTGTGCAAGCGGGCGGTCTGGTTGGCTGGAGCAGGCGAGGTTTTGGTGGTACCCGAGCGGGTGCCGTTGGCCTTCCCCGGCACCGGAAGTTCCGGGCGTTTAGGGCAACACCTGCGGATGAAAGCCTTCGGACAAACCGGCTCAGAGTTTCACTCCCAGCGCGAGTACACCCCCGGCGACGACCTGCGCCGCATCAACTGGAAGACCTCGGCGCGCGCTGGGACGTTGATCGTTCGCGAGACCGCAATGGAAGGTGTCCAGCGATGTGTCGTCGTCCTCGACACACTGGCCCACGGGTACGACGATGACGGCTTCGAACGCGCGGTAACGGCGGCGGCCAGCGTGGTTGCTGCCGCCTCGGCCGTAGGAATTGCGACGCGCCTGGTGGCACCCGAGATCGACCTACGCGGCCCGGACGTGGCGCCGCAGTCGCTGCGCTGGCTGGCCACCGTGATGCCAAGCACGGAGGTTGTCGACCACACCGCGAGCGGGCGCAGCAGCGTCGATGGTCTCGGCCTGCTCGTGGTCGTCACCTCGCACACGACATCGCGCGCCGCCACTACCGCGTTGGCGGCGGCAGGGCCGGATGAATCGGTGGTCTTCGTGACCACGATGAGCGCAGTGGCTGGCGGCAAGGGTTTCCACGTCGATGGCACGTCTCTGGAACGCCTTCGCCATGGTTGGAACCAGCTGGTGTTGGGTCGTGCCGGAGCGTTCGCATGAGCCGCCCTGCACCAGAGCCCACCCGGCTTGAGACGGCGCAGATACCGGCGACCATCTGTGTCACTGCGCTGACGCTGACGACGGTGATCTCGCTCTGTCGCGTCTTTCCAGACTGGGAGTACCTCAACGACATGGCGTTGGTCGCACTCGGTACCCACGCGGTGGCGCTCCTGCTGCGGGTCGTACGCGCCCACGTGCTCGTCGCACTACCGGTCCTGCTGCTGGCCATCGTCGAGCTGATTGCGGTCGTGTATTACAGCGACACCCTCGGCGGCCCGCTACCCACGGGGCGCACCTTCGACGTGATGCGCATTGACCTGCGGCTGGTCATCGAGCAGTTCCCCACCGCTGTCGCTCCGGTGCCCAGCGTCGGGAACTACGCGGTCGTGGGCGCTGCGGCAATCGCCATCTGCGCAGCCCTTGCCGACACCTTCGCGTTTCGTGCGATGGGGCGGATTGAGGCCATCGTGCCGGCCGGCGTGATCTTCATCTTCACCGCCGCCCTGGGCACCGACAACCATCGCATCGGAGTCGCCGCGCTCTGGATTGCGATGGCCCTCCTCACCGTGGCGGTGCTGCGCTTTCGCCACACCAGTCAGGAAGCCACGTGGATGGGTGCGCGCCGGATGACGTTGGTTGCTGCGTTACCTGCGGTGCTCGTCACCTTCGGGCTCACCGCCGTCGTTGCTGCCGCGGTCGCGCCGCGCCTCCCCGGCGCAGGCGAACGGGCCCTGGTTGATACTCGCAACCGTCGGGGCAGTGTCACCGAGGTGCTCAGTCCGCTGGTCGACATCGGCGCTCAGATGCGAAATCGCGGCAACCTGGAACTGTTTACAGTGACGTCATCCGACGGCGGCCACTACTGGCGGACGTATGCATCGCCGCTGTACGACGGTGGCCAGTGGAGCCCGCTGGCAGAGGATCTCGAGTCGATGGGCGACCGCACCGACGAGGTGCTGCTGCAAGGCCCCATCACGTCGCAGACCATCCGCATCTTGGCCCTGGGCAACCACAACGTGCCCGCCGCGTTTCATCCCGTGTCGGTGTCGCCCGCCGACCTGAGGTGGACCGAGCAGACACAGATGTTGTTGCTGCCCGATGTAGACCTGCAGACCGGCGACCGTATTGACGTGCAGTCGATGGTGCCCCACCCGACTGTCGATCAGTTACTCAACGCCACAGTCGACAATGCACCCGACGGCACCCTGGACCTACCCGGTGGCCTACCGCAGTTGGCGAAGGATGAGGCACTGGCCGCGACGGCCGGGGCCGTCACGCCGTACGAGAAGGCGCTGGCGTTGCAGAACTTCTTCCGCAACAACTTCAACTACGACCTCGACGTGCAGTATGGCAACAGCTACGACGCAGTCGAAGCGTTCCTTCGGGGCCGCAGTGGCTTTTGCCAGCAATTCGCCGGCACGTTCGGTGTGATGGCTCGCTACCTTGGCCTGCCGACGCGGATGGCGGTCGGCTTCACACCGGGCGAACTGCGAGACGATGGGCTGTTCCACGTCTATGGCCGCAACGCGCACGCCTGGCCGGAAGTGTGGTTCGACGGTATTGGATGGCTTCCGTTCGAGCCAACGCCTGGTCGCGGTAGCCCCGACGCCACGGACTACACCAACGTGCTGCCAGCCCAGTTCGCCGGTACCAGCAGCGAGGGCGGGGCGACGCAACAGACCGCGCCCGCGACCGTTCCCGACCGCAACCCGGGTGATCCGGAAGCGTCAACCACTGTGCCCGGCGGTGCTCGGCCCGGCGGCTCGGGTGGGGTCACCACCACCGCACTCCAGGGTGGGTCAGCCGGCAGTGGCGCTGCCGGTGGCTCGTCGGTGCCGCTGGTGGTCGCGGGGGTCGCCGCCGCGCTCCTTGCCTGGGTGATCGTCGCACCGCGGGTGATTCGCGCCCTATCGCAACGGCAGAACCACACCCCGCGCGACCGAGTGATCGGGGCGTGGCAGCACACGTTGGGCGCGCTCTCCTTTGCCGGGGCACCCGCGCTGGGTGGCGAGACACCGCTCGAATACGCTGATCTCGCGGAGCGAGCAACCGGTGCCGACCACCGCGCGCTGCGCGAGATGGCCGTGCACGTCACCCGCGCCGTCTACGCACCGCGCGACATCGACGAACAGACGGCAACTCGATGTGAGCTACTCGCTGGCGAAGTTGCCGCCGTGTGCCGCGAACGAACACCGACTCAGGTGCGAGTGAAGGCGCTGTTCGACCCACGGTTGATGCGTCGCCGCTTCGCCAACTAGACCTGCGTCGCGGATTCAGTGATGTCGTGAGCTCTGCGTGCGACACACCCCCAGCCGCCCTTCAGTCATGTCCGTCGATGCGAGTGCCACGCCGTCAGTGCGAGTGCCACGCCGTCGATCCGAGTAGCAGCTATCCATGCGAGTGGGTACTCGCACCCCGGGGTGCGAGTACCCACTCGCACGGGCACGTGGCACTCGCACCAGGGTTCAGCGGACTCGGTGCTCTCCGACGCAATCATCTCGGCGACACACCACTAGGTCTTGCAGGTGAGGGTCTTGCAGGTGAGCGTTGATCAGGCCATAGCCCGCACCGAAGGTTCCCGCGAGTAGAAGCGCTCGCAGGCGGCATCGAGAAACTCCGCACTGACTGGCATGACACCCTCGCCGGGTACCACCCCCGCCTTTGCCAAGAGCGCAGCCGCTCCTGGCGTATGCGCGATTGCCTTGAGATGCACGAAGGCGTCCATCACGAACTGGACCGCGGCACCGTCATGGCACAGCTGCTTGGCCGCAGCCTCGGTGACCATCACGGCAATGGCATCGACGGTCACAGACGGGGTGCCCGCCAGCTGTCCATCGGCGTCAAGCGCGCCGCCCTTGCAGTGCACGCCGACCAGCTGCGGCGCGATCAGAACGGCTGTGCCGCCGGCGGCGCGGATCTTCGATCTCAGCGCAACGATCGCGGCCTTCGTGGAACCTTCCGCAAAGAGAATGCCCACCTTGCGGCCCTGCAGGGTGTGCTTGGCCTTGAGCACAATCGAGAGCGCAGGCGAGAGTTCGAGGTCGACCGGTCGCACCGTCGCCGGACTTGCTGCTGGCAGCGCGACGCCCAGGCCGGTTGCAACGCGTACCGCCAGATCGCCGTCCACATTACGAAGATTCGCAAGCACGCGGGTGCGGACGTGCGACAACGTGAGCTTGGAGAGCTCGAACACCAAGGCTGAGGCAAGGTGAGCCTGCTCAATCTCGGTCTGACTGCGGAAGAACAGCCGCGCCTGGCTGTAGTGGTCGCCAAAGGATTCGCCGCGCTGGCGCACCTTGCCCAGCTCGGCACCGGTGGCCTCCGCCGCGTCGCCGACAAACGTCACGAAGCCATCGGTCTGCTCACGCGGACCGGCCGGCTCACCCGCCACGTCGAGGCTGTTTGGTTCGTAGTTCGCGCGGCCCGTAGGCACTGTCATCTGCATCATGCCGTCACGTTGGAAGTTGGCAAACGGGCACTTCGGCGCATTGATCGGCAGCAGGTGAAAGTTGGTGGTGCCCAATCGAGACTTCTGAGTGTCGAGGTAGCTGAACAGCCGCCCCTGCAGCAGGGGGTCGTTACTGAACTCAATGCCCGGCACGATGTTGCTCGGCATGAACGCCACCTGCTCGGTTTCAGCGAAGAAGTTGTCGGGGTTGCGATCCAACACCATGCGACCAACCACCTTCAGCGGCACGACTTCCTCGGGAATCAGTTTCGTCGCGTCCAGCACGTCGTACGGCAGGCTGTCGGCCAGGTTCTGGTCGAAGACCTGCACGGCGAGATCCCACTCGGGGAAGTCGCCGGCGTCGATGGCCTCGTGGAGGTCGCGGCGATGAAAGTCGGGATCAGCACCCGCAATTTTGACGGCCTCATCCCACAGCGTGGACTGGATGCCCAGGCGCGGTCGCCAGTGGAACTTGACGAAGGTGGAGGCGCCCTTGGCATTGACGAATCGGAACGTGTGAACCCCGAAGCCCTCCATCATTCGCAGCGAGCGCGGGATGCCCCTGTCCGACATCGCCCACATGATCATGTGAGTCGTCTCCGGCATCAGCGACACAAAGTCCCAGAACGTGTCGTGCGCCGATGCCGCCTGCGGGTAGCCGCGGTCCGACTCCATTTTCACGGAGTGGACGAGGTCCGGAAACTTGATGGCGTCTTGGATGAAGAACACGGGGATGTTGTTGCCCACCAGGTCCCAGTTGCCCTGCCGCGTATAAAACTTGACGGCGAAACCGCGCACATCGCGAGGGGTATCCACCGAGCCGGCACCGCCAGCAACGGTCGAGAAACGAGCAAACACCGGCACCCGCTCGCCCTTCCTTTGTAGGAGCCCAGCTGTGGTCAGCGCAGGGATGGGCGCGGTGCACTCGAAGTATCCGTGGGCGCCGGAGCCACGAGCGTGCACGATGCGCTCAGGAATGCGTTCGTGGTCGAAGTGGAAGATCTTCTCGCGCAGCGCGAAGTCTTCCAACAGGGTCGGCCCGCGGTCGCCTGCGCGTAGTGAGTTCTGGTTGTCCGACAACGCCACGCCATGGTTGGTCGTCAACCGCTGAGGACCGGTCTGGTGCAGTTCGTCGCCGGCACCACGTCGCTCGGTGCGCTTGGGTGCCATGCGCTTGTTCTTGCTGACCTTGCTGTCACTCACGAGAGCCTCCTGGGGCGGGCAGCCGTTCGGTCGAGTGCACGAGCCGGCAGCGATGAAGTGCGAATCACGTACCCGCCGCTACTCACCGGTAAACCACGACTTCGCCAGCGTGCGTTTATGCGGCACCGAATACGGGCATGTTCGTTCATGACGACCAACCCTTCCGACAACACCACCCTCACCACAGTGCTGGCCGGCTACGAGGGCAGCGGGTTCGACGCGGCCTTCTCCCCACGCGATGCGTCCGTGATCGAGTGCCTCACGTGCGGCGCGACACTCCCTGCAGCTCAGTTCACCATCGCCAGCCTGCGACGACTGGAGGGTGCATCCGACCCCGACGACATGATCGCCGTGGTTGCCATCACGTGCCCGATGTGCTCAGCGCAGGGCGTGCTCGTCCTCGGCTACGGGCCGATGGCGTCAGCACAGGACAGCGACATCCTCGTTGCGCTGCACGACGGTCGCGGAGAGGACACGCTTGCGGCAGACGCCAGCCCGTCAGACGCACAACAGACGACCGTCAAGAGCGCCCAAATGGAGACCGCCGACATCGCCAACGGCGAAAAGCCATAGGGCATCAGCGGTCAGAACGAAGTTGGTTTGAAACCACGCCCTGGTAGGCGTTGACATCAGGGTCGGTCACCGCCTATCACGATGTAAAATCTGGCGAAGGGAGCGATGGACGAGAACCACTTCTCGCCGTTGATGACCCACTCTTCACCATCGCGAATCGCGCCTGTGGTGAACAGCGTCGGGTCGGCGCCGCATGCGGCTCGGTCATCGAGTAGCACGACGAAATCAGCCCGTCGAGCAACGGCTGCAGGTACTTGGCCTTCTGCTCATGATACTCAGCGTCAGTCTTGATGTCCCATGTCATGTCGCCGACAGTGACGCACGTGCGTTAACACGGTCGCAGCGGAGAATGCATCAATGCCGCGTCAACACCACCAACCCAGGTGAACCAAAAGATGACGGCCAGCCAAACGAAAAACTCGGTGGAGACGAGGGGAATCGAACCCCTGACATCTACCTTGCAAAGGTAGCGCTCTGCCAACTGAGCTACGTCCCCGCATTGCGGTTTGGCGGGCGTCAGGTTATCGGCTTCGCCCGCACTGCGCCCCTCCAAAATTCGGGAAGTGACGCGGTGCTCGCGCAAGGACCTGCGGCTGTGAGGAGACAGCGCGTCACTTCGATCGAATCTGGCCGCACGCACGCACGACGCCGGCCGCGGGCAGCCCAATCCGTAGGCTCCCGCCTCATGTCCTGCATCAAGTTCGGTACGTTTCTGGCACCGCATCATCCGACCGGGGAGAGCCCGACCCTCCAGTTCCAGCGCGACCTTGACCTGGCGGCGCACCTCGACCGGCTGGGCTACGACGAGTTGTGGAGCGGCGAACACCACAGCACCGGCTAAGAAATGATCGCCAGCCCGGAGATGTTGCCGGCCGCCGCCGGCCAACGCACACACACGATCAGGCTGGGCACCGGAATGGTCTCGCTGCCCTACGACCACCCGTTCAACGTCGCGCAGCGGATTGCGGGATGGCCGCTGCTCGCGCAACGACCATCGATACTGCCGCCGAGGGCGACACCCCCGAAGAACGACCCGACGTTCCGCCCCGGCGGTGGACTGCCCACCGCCGTCGGCGAGTGACTGGAGCCGTTAGATCTGACCAACCACTGTTTCGAAGTGGGCCAAGGGTGAGGTAGCAGGTGGGAGCGGGAGCGAACACCTGAATGTCATCACCACATCACTTCCTCACGGTGTGCGCGTGGATCTCGGTGGTGAGCGCGTGGATTTCCTTCACGATGCGCTCGGCTTCGAGGTTGGTCTCGTAGTCGTGCTTCGCCAGCTCACTACTGATCTGGTCCTCGCGCTTGGATGCGATCAGCAGAATCGCACCTTGCATCGCGGCCAGGCACGACAGGATCAGGTTGAGCAAAATGAACGGGTACTTGTCGAAGCCGACATTGCGGTTACCGATCATCCAGCCGACCAGAAAGATCATCGCCCCGAAGACGAAGCCCCACGAGCCCATCCCGTTGCGCAGAACGTCGGCGGCGCGTTCGCCACGGGTCAGCTTCTCCCCGGTGCGCACTGCAGGATGGTGGTGCCAAACGGGCTTCTTGATGTCAAAATTCTTGGGGAGTCGCATACCGGAAGTGTGCACCTTCACCCGACGGCGCGGATGTCATCATCATCCGCGGGCTTCAGTCGTCCTTCAGCGCAACAGCGTTGGGGGTGACGTTCATCTTCGGCTCGTACTCCGCCAGTTCAACAACGCGGCCCTCAGTGAGGAACTTCACGCGCAGTTCGGTACGGCACGACAGGCACGGCCCGTAGAACCGCTCGCCAACTTCGGTACCGCAACGCGGGCAGGTCAGGGTGAGTAGATCCATCAGTACGCACCGGCCCAGAACGCCGTCAGCGCAGCCGCACCGGCGGCGGGGTCGCCCAACATCCACCAGTGGCCCTGGCCCTCCATCACATGGCGGCTGGCACCCAGCCGATCGGCGACCACTGCACCTAGGTCTTCCACACGCACGAACGGGTCGTTCGGAGCGATGATGGCCAAGCCCGGCAACGTCCCAACCGGGCCCAGCGCCTCGCCCCACAACTTCATTTCGGACTCTGGCGCCGAGCGGTAGAGCGCAAGGATCGATGCGCTCATCACGTCGTCGCTGACCGCAACCAACTGTTCGCCCGTTGCTCGCGGAATGCCGATCATTTCGTAGAGCGCAATGCGTTCCTCCGGCGACGACGCCTGGTTCTGCGCGAAGTACTCCTCACCCGCACCGGGTGTCTGCCAGATCTTGGCGAAGTCGTGCCACACGTAGTCGGGGTGGAACAGGCCGAGTACGTCGCACGCCCACGTTCGGAACAGCTCGGGCCGCAACGATACGGCGCGCATACCAATGCCGCCGCCCCAATCGTGGCCGACGAAATCCACCGGGCCGTGCTCGGCAGCAAGGGGCTCAACGACACCGAGAAACCACGCGACGTATTCCTCCTTGGTGGCACCAAAACCTTCGGGCACGGGGCAGCCAAAGCCGGGTAACTGCGGCGTCACCACGTCGGTTCGGCCCAGTTCCGCCAGCAGCGGCTGCCAAATGACGGGGGTCTCGGGATTTCCGTGGAGCAGAACGACGGTCATGGCACCGATCGTACGCCGTTCGGCGTTCGGCGTGGGCCGAGCTCCCGCCCAACTCTCGCGAGTGGCAGCAGTTTGCGGCTTCGAATCTTCCCGAGCCCCGAATACCGGCATAGGGTCAGTTGCATGACGAACCCCGACATTCGCTTCGGCCTGCAGATTCCGTTGTTCAGCTACCCAGGCATTGCCACCGCCGACCTCTTCGAGCGCGTGTCGGACATCGCAGTCACCGCCGAAGACAGCGGCTTCGACAGCGTGTTCGTGATGGACCACTTCTACCAACTGCCCGGCTTGGGTGCCCCGCAGGAAAACATGTTCGAGGCCTACACGCTTCTCTCCGCGCTGGCCGCGTGCACGCACACCGTGCGCCTGGGCTGCATGGTCGGCGGCATGACCTACCGCAACCCCGCATTCCTCGTGAAGACCGTCACCTGTCTCGACGTGATCTCCAAAGGTCGCGCCATCTGGGGCATCGGCGCCGGCTGGTTCGAGAAGGAACACCAGGACTACAACTTCGAATTCGGCACCTTCACCGACCGCTTCGAGAAACTGGAGGAAGGTCTCCAGATCGCGAAGAGCATGTTCGTCAACGACACGACCACCTTCGATGGAAAGTGGTTCAAGGTCACCGAAGCGTTCAATAGCCCCAAGCCCATCCAGGCAGGTGGCCCGCCCATCCTGATCGGCGGTAGCGGCGAGAAGAAGACGCTGCGCATGGTCGCCGCCTACGGCGACGCGTGCAACGTGTTCGGCGATGCCACGCAGGTGCGCCACCTGATGGGCGTGCTCGATGAGCACTGCGCCACCCTGGGTCGCGACCCTTCGGAGATTTGCCGCACCCGTCTGGGCACGCTCATCGTCGGCGAGACGATGGAGGCGGCGCAGGCCAAGCTGACCGAACGTCTCGGTGGCGCCACGATCGACCAGTTGCCCGCCGACATGCAGGCTCGCGTGAAGGGCATGTTCATCGTCGGCGACGCCGATGAGGTGGGCGTCAAGGTGCAAGAACTGCTCGATGCCGGCCTCGACGGCATCGTCGTCAACATGCCCGACGCACACAACCTGGAGTCCGTCGCCCTCGCCGGCAGCGTGCTCTCCAATATCTTCGCGTAGCCAGCACGCGCACGCCTCATCTGGCACCTCCGGCCGCCCATGGGTGAGTAAACGTGACAGAAGTGGCCGGTTGGCCCGCCCTTGGGCGGAGAAGAATGCCCGATTTGAGCTCGGCCGGAGCGCAATTGAAACGGTGGGGCTAGCCGCAGCGCTCAACCTGTCGCGGCCGTGACCACCAGGGCTGACGTGATGCGCACGACAGGTTGCACGGGCCCTCGCCCACCACGTCGTAGGAAAGTCGTCGGCCATGGCCAATGTCGTCGCATAACCTTGACACATGAGCGACACGGTCACGACTTCACGCATTGTCGGTGGCACCTGCCATCACGACTGTCCGGATACGTGTGGTTGGCAGGTCACCGTCGTTGGCAGCGGCCCTACCGAGCAGGCGGTACAACTGCGCGGCAACCCTGCGCACCCGTACAGCAAGGGCGAGCTATGCCCGAAGGTGAACCGCTTCCTCGATCGCGTGTACAGCCCGGACCGCGTGCTGCATCCGCTGCGGCGCGTCGGGCCCAAAGGTGAGGGCCGTTTCGAGCAGATCACGTGGGACGAAGCGCTTACCGAGATCGGTAGCCGCTTCAAGGGCATTGTCGCCGAACACGGCGCCGAAGCACTGATGCCATACGTCAGCGCCGGCAACCAAAGCCTGCTCGCGCTGATGTTCGGCGACCGTTTCTGGCATCACCTCGGCGCTGCTCGAGTTATCGGCTCGCTGTGCGGTTCCACCGCCGGCGCCGGTGCGGCCACCACCAACGGCACCGGCAAAGGCATCGACCCCAGCGACCTGCTGCACAGCAAGGTCATCATCCTGTGGGGCACCAACACGCGACTCACCAACCGCCACCTGTGGCCGACCATCGAAGAGGCGCGAGCGAACGGCGCACAGGTCATCGTCATCGACCCACTGCGCACGATGACAGCCGACTCGGCCGACTGGTTCCTGCAGCCGCTGCCCGGCACCGATGTTGCATTGATGTTGGCGATGATGCACGTGATCATCCGCGACGGCCTCACCGACGACGAATGGGTGGCCGACCACACTGTCGGCTTCGACGACCTGGCAGCGCACGTCGCCGAATGGACGCCTGCACGCGCCGCCGAGATCACCGGCCTCGAGGTCGCCGACATCGAACGCCTGGCCACGCTCTACGGCACCATTCGCCCGGCCGCCATCCGCACGCTCATCGGCGCCGAGCACCACGAGCACGGCGCAATGTTCTTCCGCACGCTCACCTGCCTGCCCGCGCTGGTGGGCGCCTGGCGCGACCAGGGCGGTGGCTTCTCGCGCAGCGTCGGCGTGTGGAGCAACGACGTGTTCGACTACGCCGCTCTGGGCCGCCCCGACCTGCTCGCGGGCCGCGAGCCACGGACCCTGCAGATGGCCCATCTCGGCCGGGCGCTCACCGACGGCGATGCGCCGCTCTACGGCATCGTGATGATCGGCGTCAACGCGATGGTCTCGGTGCCCAACACTGAGCTGGTGCGCAAGGGTCTCGAACGCGACGACCTGTTCACCGTGGTGCACGACCAGTTCCTCACCGACACCGCCCGCTACGCCGACATCGTGCTGCCGGCCACCACCCAGATCGAGGCCACCGACGCAGTCACGCCGTGGGGTCATCTCTACCTGGGCTGGAACGAAGCTGCGATCGTGCCGCGCGGTGAAGCCGTCAGCAATAGCGAAATGCACCGTCGGCTGGCGCGGGCAATGGGCTTCACCGAGCCTGCACTGTTCGACGACGACCTCACCGCGCTGCGCGCCGCGCTACCAACCGTCGACATCGAGCAGCTCCGCACCGAAGGCGTTGTTCGTGTGCCGTACCCGGAGGACGGCCGCCCGTTCGCAAACGGCGCGTTCCCCACACCATCGGGCAAAGTCGAGCTGCGCTGCGACCAGCTGGCAGCGCTGGGCCAACCAGCGCTGCCCACATACGCCGAGCCGTCGGAGGCCGCGTTTCGTGGTCGCTTTCCGTACGCGCTGCTGACGCCCAAGCAGCACACGCGGTTCTTGAACAGCAGCTATTCGCATTTGCCCAAGCACGGCCCGTTGGAGGGCGGCCCGTTCCTAGAGCTGTGCGACAAGGATGCAGCCGACCTCGGCCTGGCGCAGGGCGCGCAGGCCCGTGTGTGGAACGACCGCGGCGCAATGGTGGCGCCGGTGCGCATCACTGAACGCCTGCGCCCCGGTGTGGTTGTAGTGCCATGGGGATGGTGGGCAGCCGACCACGCCAGCGAGGGCAACGCCGCCGGCCAGGTGGCCAACTCACTCACCAACGACACCCTCACCGATTGGGGCGGCGGCGTCGCCTTCAGCGATACCCGCGTCGCCATCAGCCCAGCCTGACCAGCCGACGGAAAGGCTGTCGGGCTGTGACCTGGGCGAACGGGTTCGAGGCTTTGACATAAACCGAAAGTGGTTGGCGTTACTCAGCACCCTTGCACCGCAGGTGAGGGGTAGCCTGGCGACATGGCAGGGGAGCTGATCTACGCATTTCGCATTATGCGCCTGCCGCTTCTCGACGCGGGTGGCGCCGCCATCGGCCGCCTCGACGACATCGTCATCATTCCCGGCCACCGCGGCGGCGCGCCACGAGTGCTTGGTTTCGTCGCCACCAGCCAGCGGCGTCGCATCTTTGTCAACGGGGCGCGCATCGCCACGCTCGACAGCGACGGTGCCCGCCTGCGCAGCTGGGACGTCGACCTCAACCCGTTCAAGCCTCGCCCCGGCGAGCTGCTGGTGGGCCGCGACATCATCGACAAGAAGCTTGGCGACGAGTCGGTCAGCGATGTTGCGCTGCGCCAGGCCACCGACGGCAAGCAGACGTGGTGGGAGCCGGCGAAGGTACGCCTGGCCCGCCGTACCGCGTTGCGCCGCCGCCCCAGCTACCGCCTCATCGACGTGGCCGACGTGCCCACGCTGTTCCACATCGTTGCTGGCGCCGAGATGGCCGCCGAGGCCGCACGACTGCGCGACATGCACCCCAGCGACGTGGCCAGCGTCGTGCGCGCGCTGCCGCTGACGCAGCGCAAGCAGTTGGCCGAAGCCATGGACGACGAGCGCCTGGCCGACCTGCTCGAAGAGCTGCCTGAGGCCGAGCAGCTGCGCATCATTGAAGGGCTCGACATCGACCGCATGGTCAGCGTGCTCGAGGAGATGGAGTACGACGACCTCGCCGACCTGCTGGCCGAGATGCCCGGCGAGCAGCGCACCCGGGTGCTCGACGCGATGGATGAGGAAGACGCCGACGTGATGCGCCGCTTGCTGTCGTACGAGGAGGGCACCGCAGGCGCGCTGATGACGCCCGACATCATCATCCTCGGCGCCAACGCCACAGTCGCCGAAGCACTCGCTGAAATTCGCGACCCGGAATGGCTGGTCAGCATCGCCGCCCAGGTGTTCGTTGTGCAGCCGCCGTACAAGCCGCCCACCGGCAACTACCTGGGCGTGGTGCACTTCCAGCGCCTGCTGCGCGAGCCACCCTCGATGGAACTGGGCCGCTGCGTCGAGCAGGAGCCCACCATCACACCAGACATTCTTGAGCGGGAAGTGGCCGAGCGTCTGGCCAGCTACAACCTGTTGTCGCTAGGTGTCTGCGACGAAGCCGGGCGTTTGCTCGGTGCCATCACGGTCGACGATGTGCTCGACCGCACGCTGCCCACCGGTTGGCGGCAGCGCAGGCGGGTGAATGCAGGGTCGGTGTTGCGATGAAGCGACGCGAAGACCTGACAACCCCCCGCCAACGCCGCCTCGGGGTGCACTACGACCCAGACGCGTTCGGCCAGTTCAGCGAGACCATCGCCCGCACCCTTGGTACTGCTCGCTTCCTTGTGTTTCAGACCGCCATTGTGATCACGTGGATCATTCTCAACGTCGCATCGGTGGCGCTTCGGTGGGACCCGTACCCGTTCATCCTGCTCAACCTCGCGTTCTCCACTCAGGCCGCGTACGCGGCGCCGCTTATCCTGTTGGCCCAGAACCGCCAGGAACAGCGCGACCGCATGCAGACGGACAACGACCGCAAGACCGCCGAGCGGACACAAGCCGATACCGAGTTCCTTGCCCGCGAGATCGCCAGCGTTCGGCTGTCACTCGCCTACGTGCCCACCGGTAGCGAGCTCAACGATCATCTCGATCGGTTGGCCGACGCAGTCGAGCGAATGACCGCCCGCCTCGATGAGATGGAAGCGCAGCGCGCGAAAGAGCTCTAGCCAGCAACGTGTTGGACGAGCTGCACGGTTGCCTTCGCAAAGGCATCAGGCGAGGTCCACGTCGACAGGTGATCGTCGGGTAGCTCCACCACGAATGCGTCGAGCGCGTCGGCAAGTGCCCGCTGCTTGCGCGGCTTCACCAGATGGTCGCGGGTAGTCACCAGGCTGGCGGCCGGCTTGCGGAGCGCGCTCGCAAACACACGAGCGTCGTAACGACTGAGCGATTGGCCCGCATGCACGATGCTGAACGTGTCGTTGCGCTGCAGCTCGCTGGCCAACCACGGCACGTACTGCTCGAGCGGATGGTTGGGGCCCAGTAGACGGCGAATACCCCAGCGCATCCAGCGCGGGAACACGCCAGACCGCAGCAGCGGCCCGATCACATGGATCGTGCGCCACTTCAAACGTTCCCACCACTTCGCCCGCCACTCAAGCGCGGTTGCCTGCACCACGATTGCTCGCACCAGCTCGGGGTGGCGTTGCGTCAACAGCAAGCTGATCGGCCCGCCCATCGAGTAGCCAACGGTGATCACTTGCTGTATTCCCAGGCCCTGCACCAGCAGTGCCGCATCTTCGGCCACATCGACCAGGTCGAACTTCACCGGGCTACGCAAGCCGCGGCCGTGGCCGCGATGGTCGATCGCGACGAACGAGTAATGCTCGGCCAACGCTTCGTAGGCGGTGAAGAACTGCAGGTCGGCGCTGGCGGTCCACCCGTGCAGCAGTAGCAGGGTCGGCGCGGCGGGGTCGGCGTGCTGGTGGTGGCGATAGAAGACCTCGCCGCGGCCGGGCAGCACCATGGTGTAGCCGGGCGGTAACCAGGGCATAACCATCGCCGTTTCGGCTGACTTTGGTGCCGTCATGGCCCCTAAGTTACCGGCTGGTAGTTCTGGCGACACCGGTGAACTCTTGCACCCGCACGCCCAGGTCGGTCGCGTGGTGCAGCAGATCGAGCGCGTCCAGCGACTCGCCGCCGGGAATGTGCACACCCGGTGGCAGACCGTGAGCGAGCATCTGCAGCACAGTGGCAGTGCAGACTGCAGCGGCAAGATCGCCGGTGTGACCGGCTGCGCCGGCAATGACAGCCACCCGGCCACCTTCGGCGTCGGCACCGCGGGCCTCCACGCGTACCGAGCCGATGCTGCCCGAGGCGTGCGGCGGGGCGAGCATCGGCATTCGGGCCGTCAGCCGGTCGCGACG
Source organism: Ilumatobacteraceae bacterium (assembly GCA_043740085.1). GTDB lineage: Bacteria > Actinomycetota > Acidimicrobiia > Acidimicrobiales > Ilumatobacteraceae > UBA668. Next base: position 53,506 of record JAYUCY010000075.1, on the reverse strand, counting down.
GGTGGCCGAGACGCGGGCCGCGATACGGCTGGCCTGGGGAAACGCGTGGTGCAGCAGCAGTGGGTCGCCCAGCGCGGCGCGGTAGCAGTCGTGCGCGGCCACCGGGTCGGGGAACCAAACCAGGTCGCGGCCGCTGCCGCCGGGCGGCTCGATCCATTCGCCGTCGTGCCAACCAAGTGCGGTGTCACCAAGTGCATTGTGGTGCTGGCGAGCACAGGAAGGGCCGGCAGTGCCGTGGATGGCGACGTGAAGTTCGTCGAGCGTGTGCAGCTGTGCGGCCAGCGAGCGGGCCAGCAAACCCGAGAGCCCCGGCGCCATTCCGGCACCGATCACGAGCGCCGTCGCGTGACGCAGCGTCAGAGGTGCCAGCGCCAACAGCGCGCGAAGATCGTCGAGGTCGTCGCCGACGGAGACCACCGGCGTGCCCTGCGTGATCAGTCGCTCGGCCAACTCCAAATGTGGGGCCGGTTGGCACAGCACCACCACATCACAGACACCGAGATCGTCGGGCGAATCGACCACCACCACACCTTGTCGGCGCACACCAAGGCCCGGTCGCTGGTCGTAGACCGCTACCTGAATCTGACGCTGCACCAGGTGAGCGACAACCCGACTACCGGTGACCCCGCAACCCACCAGACCAACAATATTGCCGACGGGTGTGGGCTCAGAGGCCTCAGGTTCGGTACCGGTCACTTCGGGGGCACGCTGACTTCGCGCCAGCCGCCCTCCTGTGGTGGCACCCCACCCTTGCCGCGCAGCCGCAACACGCCGGCGATCGTGCCCGCAAACGACAGTGCTACCAGCGCCCGGCGCAACATCTTCATGAGCCGGAGCGTACCAACCGCTCACCGTCGCTCAGGTAGGGGCGAATGTTGTCGAGTGCACGCGCCACATAGTCGTCCTTCTCGCCAACCGGGGCGACGTAGTGGATGGCGGCAGCGGCCGCATCAAGGCCGTCGACTCTGGTAATGATCCAAGCCGCAAGATACTGCGAGGCCAGGCAGCCGCCAGCGGTGGCGACGTTGCCATGGGCGTAGAAGGGCTGATCCAGCACCTCGACACCAGCCTCGACAACCCAGGGCTTGGTAGTGAGATCGGTGCAGGCGGGAACGTTGTTCAGCAAGCCAAGCCTGGCCAGCACCAGTGCGCCGGAGCACTGGGCGCCGATCAACTGTCGTGCAGGGTCCAACTGCAGAGCATTCATGATCGCTTCATCGCGCACGATGTGGCGCGTACGGATCCCGCTGCCGACAATGACGGCGTCTGCTGACGACGCTTCTGCGAGATCAGCCTGCGAGTGCAACACGACACCATTCATCGAGGTAACAGTCTCTGTGGGCGAGGCGATCGACACCCTCCATCTGCCGCCGCCGGCGCGGTTCAGAATTCCGAGGGCGACGAGTGAGTCGAGTTCGTTGTAGCCGTCGAAGGTGAGAATTGCGATGTGCACGAGGTGCACCGTAGGCCCTTGGTGTCGGCTGAGCCCAAGGAATTCCGTGTCGACGGTGCTGGCATGGAACTACAGATCGTGCGCCACGCCACCGAGTAGCAATCGTGCCCACCCCGAATAGTTCAGCCCCAAGTAGTCGACCCCGAATGGTTTGGCCCCGAACCGTGAATTCAATGGTCCCGACGTAGCCACCATTGAATTCAACATTGGTTTCGCTCGGCGAGTCGCGTGGCTCAGGCTTGACGACTGGCTCGTTGGTCGGTTGACGCTGGGAACTCGTCGTCCACGTGCGTGCATCAAAGATCAGCGCGACACGTCTGACCTCGTGCGCACCATCCTTCGTCCAGAACTCAATCTGTCGGATGTGCGCAGCACGCTCCACGCTGTAGTGGCCACCGTGAACTCGCACCTGGCGATGGAGCATCCTTCGAACGAATGATCGGTGCCTGACGGTTTCCGCCGCCGTTCCTGCCGGCGCTCACCGCGCAATGGTGGTGCCTGCCACACCTCGGGCACACCGGTTGGCACCCTCGCACGGCCACTGTCGGCGTGGGTACGGTGAGCGAGTGAGGAACGCGGCGTGGGTGCAAGCGAGTGGGTTGATCCGCCGATACCTCGGCGCCACTGTCGCCCTTGCGCTGTTCGCCGGCGTGGCCGGGGGCGCAGCCATCGGTCTGTGGGGCATCGCCCGGCGCACCTCGACCTCCTTCGAGCGGTTCACCACCTACGAGGACGCCGCCGCGTTGACTATGTTCGGCTGCCCCGACGGGGTGCCACCGTCGCAAGACGTGCAATTCATCTGCGCGAACTTCGACTATCAGGACGTGCTGCAGTTCCTGCACGGGCTCCCTGCGGTCAGGAGCGCCGGTCGCGTCACGGTGGTGGTCGCTGGGGTGGCACGCGCCGACCAGCCCGATGCCTGGACCCGTCAAGTGTTTCCGGTCGCGATCGATCCCGAGGCCGTCGCCTCGATCGGGCGGCCGATCGTCGTGGCAGGCCGGCGGTCCGATCCGAACAATCCGGCCGAGGCCGTCGTCAACGAAGAGGAACAGAAACTTCTCCATCTTCAACTGGGCGACCAGCTCGTCGTCACGCCCTACCGGTTCGACGAGTTCGACGCCGCCGGCGAGGGAAAGGCCCACCCCGGCGGCATGAAAACCACGGTCACGGTTGTGGGCGTCGTGCGCCATCCGCGCGACCTGTCGGCGCGGCTGGGCGGAGGATCGATCTATAGCGAACAGGCCATACTGGAGACCGGGCCCGCATGGTGGGAACAGATCCACGGCGACGCAGCCCGGTATGGACTCGGAGTTGCGGTGCAATTGGCGCCTGGTGCCTCGGTGGCCGATGTGCAACAAGCGTTCACTGCCCGCTGGCCGAACCGTGTGATGGAGTTCGACCCGAAGGGGTTTAACCTGCAGGCGGGCACGGCCAAGGAGGCGATCGCTCTCGAGGCACGCAGCTTTCAGCTGATCGCCCTCTTCGTGGCAATCGCCGGCTTCGTGTTCGTCGGTCAGGCGGTGGCCCGCCAGACGCGGCGGGAGTGGAGCGACTCCCACCTGCTCAGTGCGATCGGCATGACCAAGGGCACCATGGTGTGGTCGCAGACCTTGCGCACCGCGGTCATCGCGTTGGGTGCCACTGCGACGGCTCTGGTGGTGGCGATCGTTCTGTCTCCGCTCGGGCCTACCGGCATCGGGCGGGCAGCCGAACCATACCCAGGCATCCGCATCGACGGGCTCGTGCTGACGCTGGGGCTGCCACTCGTCGCGCTCCTAGTCCTCACTGCAGCCGTCCTGCCGGTGGCCACGCTCCGCCGGCGCACGGCAGCTACCGCGGCGCACACGCCGCGCGGGCTGACGGGGATGCTGCCCACCACCGGCGTCGCCGGGCTGGCGATGACCGGTTCTCGCCGGGCCGGCGGCGTGGCGTTGGGGTCGGCGATCGCCGGAGTGGCGCTCGCCTCGGCGATCGGAGTTGCGGCATGGTCGCTGACCGCGAGCTACTACGACCTACGCACGGCGCCCGCACGCTACGGCGCGACGTGGGATGTATCGGTCGGCAACGACGCCAATGCCGCGCAGGCCGCCGCGACCCACGAGCGACTGGCGGCAATCCCGGGCATTCGCGTCGCCGGGATCGACAGCGCCAATGGTGGCCCGAAAGGAGGGGCGGACTTCACGCTGACGGACTTCATCCCGACCATCGGCGCGCCGTCGTCACCCATCGTGACCCGCGGCCGCCCACCGGTGGGGCCGGCCGAAGTTGCGCTCGGCCGAACGACGATGCGCGACCTCGGCGCTCACCTCGGCGACACCGTGCACCTGCCACCCGGCGATCCGTCACAGGGGGCCGACCTCACCGTCGTCGGCGAGGCGGTGATCAACGACGGCCTCGGGTCACTCCCGGGCAATGGGGCCTTTGTCGCCCCGGAGGCGTTTGCCCGTCTCGCACCCAACAGCATTCCAGCGGTGTACGCGGTGTGGATCGACCCTGACGCCGACCGCGTGGCCACGATGGCCGCCCTGAAGGCAGCATTCCCCACCACCTTCACGCTGCCCCAGCCACCGGCCCAGATCGGCAACCTCGGCCTCGTACAGCGACAACCACTGCTCCTCGCCCTGATCGTCGGCGCTATCGCCGCTGCCGCCCTGCTGCATGCGTTGGTGCTCTCGGTGCGCCGCGGCAGACACCAGATCGGCGTGCTCAAGGCTCTCGGATTCACCAGGGGCCAGGTGTCGGGCAGCGTCGCCTGGCACGCAACACTGCTGGTCGTGCCCGGCGTGCTCATCGGAGTGCCGCTGGGCATCGTCATCGGTCGGCTCGTGTGGACCAATATCGTCGAGAACATCGGCATCGTCTCCGGACCGGTCTTGCCGATCCGGGTGATCGCGACCATCGCGGTGCTCGTACTCGTACTCGCCAACCTCGCCGCGCTCGGACCCGGTTGGTCGGCGGCACGCACGCGAGCTGCGGTGGCGCTGCGCATGGAGTAGGGCACTCCGGTTGCATCAGCAGAGACAGCGAAATCTGATCCGCGCCTCGGACGCATCACCGTGAGCGAGTGGCACGCGCGTTGGTGGCCGACGGTCACCAACCTGCGCCCATCGACCGCTACGGCCACCTCTTCCCACAGCACGACGACGCGCTCCTCCAAGCACTGGAGTACTCCCCGCCGTCATCGGCGGCGTCGAAGTGACGCCCGCGCCGCAACTACCCAACGAACCTCATAAACTACCCAAAGAGTCTCGATGTTGATAGGTTTGTGGTGTTATATGAGGAGCTTCACACGAGCGAGCACGCTCGATCCTGTCCCAGGTGACATCGTCAGCCTGCTGCGCCGGATCGACATGGCGGCCGGCGCCGAAGCGCGCTACCGCGACCAACTTCCGCAACTGCTCGGCGCCCTGCAGGAACAGGCGCGTATCGAGTCCGTCACCGCCTCGAGCGCTATCGAGGGTGTGCACGTGGCCGATGCCCGGGTGCCCAACCTCGTGTCGGGGAATCCGCAACGCATTCGCGACCGAAGCGAAGCGGAGTTCGCCGGCTACAGCGCCGCGCTCGACTACCTCAACCAACAGGACCCGGGTGAACTCACCGTCGGCCTGGTGGTGCACCTCCATCGACTCCTGTTCTCCTTCACCGACGGACGCGGCGGCAACTTCAAGGTCGAGGACAACCTGGTCATCGATCGCCACCCGGACGGCAGTACCAGCACCCGCTTCACCCCGGTCGGTTGGCTGGAGACACCGTTCTACATGGATGAGCTCGTCTCCCGAACCAACACAGCGCTCCGCGACAACGAGACCCACCCCCTCCTGGTGATCGCCATGTTCGTGCTCGACCTGCTGTGCATCCACCCCTTCGCCGATGGGAACGGTCGCGTGGCGCGGCTCGCCACCGCACACCTGCTCCAGCGAACCGGCTACGGGGTCGGCAAATACGTGAGCGTGGAACAACTCATCTACGAAACGAACGACGAGTACTACCTGTCCCTCGCGGCATCGACGAAGGGCTGGTTCGACGACGGACAACACGCCGCGTGGCCGTGGGCCGGCTACCTGCTCGGGCGACTCGACGCCGCCTACACACGCTTCGCAACCCGGGTTGCTGCCGGGACTGGACGCGGTACCAAGCAGGACCGGGTACGCGACTTCGTGCTGCTGCATGCCCCGACCCCGTTCACCATCGCCGACATCCGCAGAACCTTGCCCGGCATCAGTGACAACACCATCCGCCTCGTTCTCAGCGAGCTGAAGAACGACGGCATGATCGCCAACGACGGCACCGGCCGCAGCGCCAGCTGGCACCGAGTCGGCACGTGACGGGCTCTGCAGATCCCATTCTCACTGGCAGATCTGGGCGTTGGCCGCATCTAACGCAGGGTTCGTGTGCGCCGTCGCGACCTGTACACGGTGCTTGTGGTCAACGCCACCGCTCCAACCACGAGGACAATTAGTACCACGCGGGTCACTAGTGATGGAACGGGCGGGTCGTACCCACACGTCTTGCCTCGAAAGTGCTCCGGCGAAACCCTCTCTCCCGTTCCAAGGACGAATACCTGATCGGCCGACAGATCCGACGCCGCCACTTCCCACGTGGTCGGATCGCTGTAGCCAGATCTTGACACGATGAACCGCCACGCGGTAGGCGATGTGTTCATCTTCAACGGTGAATCCTCAACCCAGTCCTTGTCTGGAAGAACACCCAACTCGACCTCAGCGACTCCAGAGTCGGACGACTGCTTTGGTTTGCCAGCAGACCAGAGCAACCGTCCGGAACTCGCGTCGTACGCCTTGACGCTTCGGAAGTAGGTGCCGCAGTTCACGAGTACGGGCGCACCCTGATCGGACAGCCTCACGCCTGAGATGTCATCCGGGGAGCAGCCCGCCAAAAGGAACCCTGACACCAACACAGCCGCCAAGATTGCTGCCCCGAGAGCGAAGGAGTCTCGGACCCGTGACACCCGAGCAGATTGCCCGAAGTGCAGCCAGCGTCCAGCGCCTAGCGGCATTGCATCGCTCTCTCGATCAGCCGAGTGGCGATGCCTTGTCGGCCAGCGTCGTTGCCCACCATCGGTGTACTCAACTGCGGCTGGTGTCGATGGTCTCGCGGATGATGTCGGCGTGGCCAGCGTGGCGGGCGGTCTCCTCGATCATATGCACGGCAACCCACCGCAGGTTGCCAGCCATCTCTGGCAATGCGCAGGGCGCGTCGAGACCCACCGTCCTGAGGATCTCCTGCGCGCGGACTTGGGAACGACGAAGGCCCCCTTGCGGGGGCCTTGCAACTCGTCTACCAGGTGTTATGTGGTGGGGCTACACAGAATCGAACTGTGGACCTCATCCTTATCAGGGATGCGCTCTAACCGACTGAGCTATAGCCCCAGTAGCGGTAGGAAAGGCTAGCGGGAGGTCTGGAAAACACTCAAGCCGTCTGCGACTGCGGCTCCGGCGGCGGCGCCTCCGTTGGCGGCGTTGGCGGCGCGGTTGCAGTTGCTGCCGGCGTAGGGCGGCGAGCGAGACGGCGCCAGCCCAAACCGCGCTCCTCGCGAGCAACGACTTCTTCCTCCAGCACGCTCACCCGAATGCCCCCGACCAGATCGGTGATCAGGTTGAACAGGGTGGCCAACAGTACCGCCAGGCCAGTGAGCCCAACGATCACAAACAGGCCAGCGATCCATGCATTGTGGAAGATCTCGCCGCCCTTGAGCTGAAAGGTCTCCCAGCCGAAGTTCTCGAAGAAGCGCTCGACGTTGTCGACCGTGCCGGTGTTCTGGGCGACCTGCCACAACAGCACGCCGGCCGTCAGACATACGCCGTACAGGAACAGGTTGAATACCACCGCAACCTTGAAAACACTCCACGTATCCACATGGCGAACCACGCGGGTGACGCGTCGTACCCTGGGCCGGCGGCGGGTGACCACCGTGGGCTTGCGCAGCGGACGCATCGGCTTCTTCGGGCGGGCCAACGACGGCATGCCATCGGTGCCGTCACTGTCGGTGAACTCTGGCGGCACTACGGGCGGCACGACCGGCACGAGAGATGTTTCGGTGCCCTCCGAGGGCAAAGTCGGCAGCACGGGATCGGGCTCGGGGATCACCGGTACGACATCGGGCTCGGCGGGAACGATGGTCGGTAGCGCCCAAGCCTCGGGCAGGGTGATGTCATCGAGAGAATCCGGCTCGGTCAACCCTGTCACCTCGATCGGTGCCACCGCCGTGTCGGCTGCGACACGATGCGCTCGAGCTGTCGGCGTTGCACGCAAGCGACCCGACTTCGCCCCCGACTTCTTCGCGCTGCCGTTGCGGGCACCGTTCGATTTCATGGCACCGTTTGACTGAACCGCACCGTTTGACTGAACCGCACCGTGGGTTGGCGTGGCCCCATTGGACGGCACGGCACCGTGTGCTTGCACCGCACCTTGCGTTGGCCCGGGAGGGACTGCCGGGGAATCGGCGCGGGTGACCATGTTCTCGTCGGTGGGGGGCACGCCGGTATCCACACCGCGAGTGTAGGCAACGCACGCGCGTCAAGGGGCGCGCGTCGCACGAGCAGTGGCAGTTGCGTCATCGACCCTCACCACCACCTGCACCGCTTCGCCGACCAGCGTGAACGAGACCAGTACGCCGCCGTTCGCACGGGCAAGCTGCGCTGCAGCGGGTCGACCACCGTCAGTTCCGGCCAGGGCTGCTGCATCGGCGGCAATCTGCGCCTGCTCGCGTGTGACCACACGACCGGCAAAATGTGCCGTTGCTGCCATCATCACCACGACGAGGGCAACGACGACCAACAACAGCACCGTCGCCTGCCCAGAACACTTCTCTGATTTGCGCTCGCGCATCACACACCCCTGTTCGTTGAACGATTGGTTGCGGTGGCCGTGGCCACAAGATGGCGCCGGGACGCAAGCTGTTCGCGTAGTAGGCCGCAGCGCGAGACGACTATTCCTCGTCGTCGCTGGCCAAGATGAGCGCCACCGAGGCAACCACCTCGCCGGCGGGAACACCCATGATGGTGACGCCGGTGGCGTCGCGGCCGATGTGACGAATGCCCCGAACTGGTGTGCGGATGGTGGTGCCGCCGGAGGCGACCGCAACGATCTCATCGTCGTCGCCGACCATGAACGCGGCAACCACCGAGGTGCCCTTGTTGCGCACAAACTTCATGCCCTTCACACCCTGCCCACCGCGACCCTGCACGTTGAACTTGTCGAGCTGCACCCGCTTGCCGAACCCGAGCTCGGTGATCATTAGGATCGACGTGTCGTCCTTCGCCAAGTCGCAGCTGACGACGGTGTCGCCCTCACGCAGCTTCATACCACGCACACCCGAAGCGGCACGGCCCATCGGACGTACCTCGCCTTCATTGAACCGGATAGTCATGCCACCCTTGCCAACCATGAAGATGTCGTCGGTGCCACTGGTCTCGATGACCTTGACCAACTCGTCGCCGTCGCGCAGGTTGAGGGCAATCAGGCCGTCGCGGCGGCCATTGTCGTATTCGTTGAAACCGGTCTTCTTGACGACGCCCTTGCGGGTGGCGAAGAACAGGTAGCGCTCGGCGGCGAAGTCGCGTGTGTCGATGATGGCCTGGATGGTCTCACCGGCCTGCAACGGCAACAGGTTGACGATGGGCATGCCCTTGGCCTGACGCTCGCGCTCGGGAAGGTCCATCGCACGGAGGCGGTAAACCTTGCCGCGGTTGCTGAAGAACAACAGGAACGCGTGCGCGGTAGTGAAGATCACGTGGCGCACAATGTCGTCGCTCTTCAGCTTGGCGCCGCTGACGCCACGACCACCGCGCCCCTGTGTCTTGAACGACGCAGCCGGCACCGCCTTCACATACTGTGCTTCGGTCATCACGACCACGAGTTCCTTGTCGTCGACGAGGTCTTCGATGCTCATGTCGCCCGAGTCGTACGTGATGGGACACACGCGCGGCGTAGCGAACTCTTCGCGGATGGCCAGCATCTCGGACTTGATGACACCACGCAGCTTCTCGGGCGAATCGAGAATGCTCTGTAGTTCGATGATGCGCGCCCGCACATCCTCCAACTCGGTCTCCAGGTCGATTCGGCTGAGGCGGGTGAGCTGCGAGAGGCGCATCTCAAGGATGTCGGTGGCCTGAATCTCGCTGAACTCGTACGGAGCGGCCATCAGGCCGGCCTTGGCGGCTGCCGGGTCGTCACTGGACCGGATGAGCGCAATGATCGCGTCGATGACATTGAGGGCCTTGATGCGGCCTTCCAAAATGTGCTCGCGGCGCTTGGCCTTCGCCAGACGGAACTGGGTACGGCGAGTGACGACATCCACCTGATGGCGGACATAGCCCTGCAACGCCTGCGCCAGGTTCAAGGTGCGCGGCACGCCATCGACCAAGGCCACCATGTTGACCGGGAAGCTGGTCTGCAACGAGGTGAGCTTGAACAGGTTGTTGAGCACTACGTTGGCGTTGGCATCGCGCTTGAGCGTGATCACCAAGTTGGTCTTCGCGGCGGCGGAGGCGTCGTTGACGTCGGCAATTCCGTCAAGCTCGCCGGAGTCGACCAGCTCCTGGATGCGGCTGGCGATGGAGTTACAGCTGGTCTGGTATGGCAGCTCGGTGACCAGCACCTGCATCTGCCCGCGCTTGCCCTCTTCGATACTGGCCTTGGCCCGCATCTTGATGCTGCCGCGACCTGTGCGATACGCGTCCATGATGCCGGCGCGCCCCAGGATGGTGCCACCCGTCGGAAAGTCGGGGCCTTTCACGAACTGCATCAGGTCGTCGGGGGTTGCCTCCGGGTTGTCGATCAGGTGAATGGTCGCGTCGATGACCTCGCCCAGGTTGTGCGGCGGGATGCTGGTGGCCATACCCACCGCGATGCCCTGGCTGCCGTTGACCAGCAGGTTGGGGAACCGAGCAGGCAGCACAGCCGGCTGCTCCATCGTGTTGTCGTAGTTGGGCACCATGTCGACGGTGTCCTCGTCGATATCGGCCAACATCTGCATGGCCAACGGGTGTAGACGGCACTCCGTGTAGCGCTCGGCGGCGGCACCGAAATCGGGGCTGCCGTAGTTGCCATGGAAATCGATGAGCGGGTGGCGCAAGCTGAACGGCTGCGCCATACGAACCAGTGCGTCGTAAATGGCCGAGTTGCCGTGTGGGTGATACTTGGCCATCGTGTCGCCGGTGACGCGGGCGCTCTTCACGTGCGGTCGGTTGGGCCGGAAACCCTGCTGCTCCATGTCCCAAATGATGCGGCGGTGCACCGGCTTGAGGCCGTCGCGCACGTCGGGCAAAGCGCGCGACATGATCACAGACATCGCATAGTCGAGGAAGCTGCGCTCCATCTCGTCTTGCAACTGGATGGGCTCGATCAGATCGTGGCCGGTGCCATCGTCGTCGGGTGTGACTGGTGTGTTGGGTGTGTCACTCATGTCAGAAGTCCAGGTTCCGTACGTCGCGGGCGTTGGTGGTGATGAACTGCTTGCGAAGGTCGACGTCGTCGCCCATCAGCACGCTGGTGATCTCGTCGGCCAAGGCAGCCTCCTCAACGGTGATCTGCAGCAGGGTGCGCGTGCTCACATCCATCGTTGTCGGCTTCAGTTCCTGCCAGTCCATCTCGCCAAGACCCTTCAACCGGTTGAAGTCGTTCTTGTGGTTGGGGTGGGCCTCAAGGAAGCGGTTCTTGGCGTGCTCGTCCTTCAGGTAGATCTTCTCCTTGCCAACCAGTGTGGAGAACAGTGGCGGCTGAGCGATGTACACGTACCCGGCCTCCACCATCGTGCGCATCTGACGGAAGAAGAACGTGAGTAGCAGGGTGCGGATGTGGCTGCCGTCAACATCGGCGTCGCACAGGATGATGACCTTGTGATAGCGAGCCTTCGCCGCATCGAACTCGTCGCCAACGCCGCCGCCAATGGCAGTAATGAGCGCCTGGATCTCGTTGTTCTTCAACATCTTGTCCAGGCGTGATCGCTCGACGTTGAGGATCTTGCCGCGGATGGGCAGCAACGCTTGCGTGCGTGGGTCGCGTGCATTGAGCGCCGAACCACCAGCCGAGTCGCCCTCGACGATGAAGATCTCGCTCTCTTCCGGGTTACCGGAGCTGCAGTCCTTCAACTTGTCGGGCATGCCCGCGCCGGCCAGCGCCGTCTTGCGGCGAATCGCGTTGCGAGCATTCTTCGCTGCCACGCGAGCCTGCGCCGCGGCCAGACCTTTCTTGACCAACTTGTTGGCCTCGACCGGGTTCTCTTCCAGCCACTCTGCAAGGCGCTCGTTGGTGGCCTTCTGCACGAAGCTGCGCATGGGCACGTTGCCCAACTTGGCCTTCGTCTGGCCTTCGAACTGTGGCTCGCGCAGCTTGACCGACACGATGGCCGTGATGCCCTCGCGAATGTCCTCGCCGAGCAGGTTGTCGTCCTTTTCTTTCAGCAGGTTCTTCGAACGGGCGTACTTATTGACCACGCTGGTGAGGGCCGTCTTGAAACCCTCCACGTGCATGCCACCCTCGATGGTGGAGATGCCGTTGGCATAGCCGTGGATGCCCTCGTAGTAACCGGTGTTCCACTGGATGGCGATATCCAGCGTCTGGCCACCTTCGGTTTCTTCGTCTTCGTAGTGAGCAACCTTGCTGAACAACGCTTCCTTGCTCTGGTTGAGGTGCTTGACAAAGTCGACAACGCCACCCTTGTACTGGAACGTCACGTCCTGCTCGCGGTCGGGGCGCTCGTCGCGGAAGATGATCTCGAGCCCCTTGTTCAAGAAAGCCATCGTCTGCAACCGCTCAAGCACGGTTCGCGACACAAACTCGGTGCCCTCGGCCACGAACACTGTGGGGTCTGGCCAGAAACTGACCGAGCTGCCGGTGGTGCGACCGTGTGCCGGTGTCGGCCCGATGTCGGCGATCTTGCCCTGCGGCTTGCCGCCCTGCGCGTACTCCTGCTGGTAACGGCGGCCACCCTTGTCGACCTCCAGCAGCAGCCGCTCACTGAGCGCATTGACCACGCTCACGCCAACGCCGTGGAGACCGCCGGACACCTTGTAGCCCTCGCCGCCGAACTTGCCGCCGGCGTGCAACACGGTGAGCACGACCTCTGCCGCGCTCTTGCCCTTGTGTGGGCCGGACGGGTACGGATCGACCGGGAAACCGCGACCATTGTCCTCGACGCGGCACCCACCCTCGGACATCAACGTCACATTGATGCGGGAAGCGAAGCCGGCCATTGCCTCGTCGACTGCGTTGTCGACGACCTCCCAAATGAGGTGGTGGAGACCTGCCAAACCGGTGGAACCAATGTACATGCCAGGGCGTTTTCTAACCGGGTCGAGACCCTCCAGCACCTGGATGTCTTTGGCGCTGTAACTAGCGCTGGCTTGATTGGTGTCAGACGACACGCGCACCTCGATCGTTTCGGAAGAATACAGGCGTTGACCTGCGATGATGTAGGCAACACATAGGCTGGCTCCCTGCGCTGCAGCCGTCGTCGCGAGACGTTCACAGTGTACCTGAGGGGTGTCACAAAGAGGGGGAGGGCGGCCCGTGTCGCGCCGCACCAAACTGTCGCGAGAACCCGGGTTGTGTGAAGCTCTCTCAGCGTGCCACGCGAACTTCGATGCGCTCGATGGTGGCTCCGGCAACTTCCAGCAGACGTGTCCGCATGGTGGCTTCCAGGAACTTGAGCTGGGTCGCCCACGCAGGGTCGTCCACCTTGACCACCAACGTGGTGCCGTCCAGCTTCACGGGCTGCACGTGCAGCGCGACCGCGGCCCCAACCGCTTCTTCCCAACGACCGAAAACACCACCCATTACCGCAGCCGGCGCGGCAGCGGGACCGGTCTCGGGGCGTAGCGAACGAACTACCTGGTGCAGGCTGTCGCCCAACCGAATCGGTTCGTCACGAGCCACAGCATCACTCTGCCACCTGACTGGCCACTACGGCACCGGATTCGATGCGGATAATTGCATCCGGGTGCGCCGCCTCGGGCAACACGCTGGCGGTGGTGAGCACCACTTGGCCTGGTGGCAGGTGCAGCAGCAGCGCGGCGGATCTTCGTGGGTCCAGCTCGCTGAGCACATCATCGAGGACGAGGACGGGGCTGCTGCCCACCTTCTCCGCCACCATGCGATGGGCGGCCAGCCGCAACGCCAGCGCCAACGTGCGCTGTTCACCTTGCGAGGCGTGCGTGCGCGCTGGCAGGCCGCCGATGAACAGGTCGACGTCGTCACGGTGGGGGCCGGTGGTGCTGACGCCCCGGCGAACGTCGTCGGTGCGAGCCTCGGCGAGCGCCGCCACGAGGCCTCGTTGCCGCCACACGGGCTCGTAGCGGAGGTCGACAACACTCGGCTGGTCGGCGAGCTGCTCGTAGGCCTCCGTGACCATTGGCGCGAGTCGTGCGATCAGTACCGCACGCGCATGGCCGAACTGGTCGCCGACCTGTGCGAACTTCGCGTCCCACACGTCCAGTGAGACCTCCAGCTCATCGTTCAGTCGCCCACCCGCAGCCTTCAGCAACGTGTTGCGCTGCTTCACAATTCGGTCCAGCTCCAGCCGCAGTGCGTCGTACTTCAACGCCAGCGAGACCAGCGTGTCGTCCATGAACCGACGACGTTCCTGCGGTGCGCCCTTCACCATTTCAAGATCGTCGGGGGAGAACACGGTGACTCGCATCACGCCCAGCAACTCGCGCGAGCGGCCGAGTTTCTGTTTGTTGACCTGCACACGGTTGCGGCCGTGTCGCGACAGCTCCAGTTCCACCAGTACCTCGCGACCGTCAGGGTGCAGCACGGCTGCCCGCACCACTGCGGTCTCGGCGCCCACGCGGATCAGTGCGTCGGTGGGAGCACCGCGAAAACTGTCCAGCGATGCAAGGTAGGCCAGCGCCTCCGCCAGGTTTGTTTTGCCTTGACCGTTGAGCCCGACGACAGCGGTGATGCCGTGATGGAACTCGAACGATGCTTCCGTGTAGTTACGGAAGTCGACGAGCTCCAGCCGCGTGACGATCATGTGGCGAAGCTCACAGGGTGGCTAGGGCACCCGTACAGGCATCAGCAAGTACAGGTAGTCATCGATGCCCACACTGCGCACTACGGCGGGCTTGAGACCGTCGAGTGTGGAGAGCGTGATGGAGTCGCCGATGCACGCCTCGACGCCGGCCGCAAAGTAATCCGGGTTGAACGCCACGGTCAGCTCGCTGCCGACGTAGACGCAATCCAGTTCCTCGCTCGCGTTACCGACGTCTTGTGTAATTGCCGTGAGGCGCAACGTGTCGCCGCCCATCTGCAAGCGAACCGGGGTGGCGTCTTTGGCGAGAATTTTCACGCGCCGAATGGCCTCCAGCAACGGCTCGCGCTCGACGGTGAGCGTGTTGGGGTGCGATGGCGGAATCAGCTGGCGATAGTTTGGGAACTCGCCTTCGATGAGCCGCGTCGTCAAGCGGGTAGTACCGATTTCGAACGTGGCGTCGCGGTCGCCAAGGCGCATCGTGACCTCACCGCCGCCGCTCACGAGGCGCTGTAGCTCGGTGAGCGCACGCCCAGGGATGAGCACCTTCTGGTCAGCCGCAAGCACCTGCTGGCCGACGAGGTCGCGAACCGCGAGACGGTAAGAGTCGGTGGCAACCATGCGCAGGCCGTCGCCCTCAGCCGTCATCATCACGCCGGTCAGAATCGGGCGGGCTTCATCGGTGCTGGCGGCACGAACGACCTGGCGCAGCGCATCACCAAATGCGGCAGCCGGCAACGTGACCGACGTATTGACCGGCGAGGCCAACTTCGGATAATCGTCGAAGCTGAGCGGGCGCACGGTGAAGTTCGAGCGACCGTTACTAATCGTGACGTCGTCGCCCTCGGCCACCACATCGACCTTGCCTTGACCCAGCGAACGAACGATGTCGGCAGCGAGACGAGCCGGCAACACCACACCACCGTCACCATTGCCACCCACCTCGATGGACAACTGAATCGTCAAGTCGAGGTCGGTACCAGTCACCGACAACTGATTGCCCGTGAGTTCAAGGCGTAGGCCGGAGAGCACCGGCAGGGCGCCGGTTCGGCCAGTGGCAGCACGGCCCGCGGTGGCCAGAGCTTCGGCCAGAGCTTCACGTTCACAACGGAACTTCACAGCGTTCCCTTTCGCGTCGGAGGGTGATGTACAAAGGTAATAGAGGTAATAAGGGCTGTGGATTGTGCACAACCCCGTGTTTGCCCAGCGTAGGTGCCAGATGTGTATCCACAGCGGTTTCCCCACGCGTACACAGATGAAAAACAACTCTGGTGTAGTTCGGTGGACAACTTTGGGTTGTCCACCGAAATGCGAGTGGTCGACCACAGGTCGCCCACAGGGTTGCGCGGGCCGTTGGCAAGCAACATCATGCCTTTTTCAGCCGTTGGATGAGGTCGGTCACCTGATCGTAAATCTGCTTCCGTTCCTTCATCAGCCGCTGGATCTTGTCGACCGCGTGGATGACGGTGGTGTGGTCGCGGCCACCAAACAAACGAGCGATGGCCGGGTAGCTGAGGTCGGTGAGCTCACGGAACACGTACATGGCGGTTTGGCGAGCGGTGACCAGTGGGCGCTGGCGGCTCTTGCCGCGCAAGGACTCGACGCTGTAGCCCAGAATGACGGCAATCTCGTTGAGCAACTCTTCGTCGGTGCGCGGCTTGACGTACGAGCCGGTCATCAGATCGCTGAGCAGACCCTCGGCCATGTGCGTGCTGATGGGTACCGCGTTGAGACTGGCATAGGCCGTCACCCGGATGAGCGCGCCTTCCAGCTCACGGATGTTGGTAGTGATGCGTGAGGCAATGAATTCCAGTGTTTCCGCCGGCACCGGGCTGTGGTCGCGCTCGGCCTTGTTGCGTAGAATGGCCAGCCGGGTCTCGAGGTCGGGGGGCTGAATGTCGGTGATGAGGCCCCACTTGAAGCGGCCACGCAGGCGCTCTTCCAAGGTGGGTATGGCGTCGGGCATACGGTCGCTGGAGATCACGATCTGCTTGTTGGCACCGTGCAGCGAGTTGAACGTATGGAAGAACTCCTCCTGGAGCCCTTCCTTGCCTTCCATGAATTGGATGTCGTCAATCAGCAGCACATCGATGTCGCGGTAACGGCGCTTGAAGTTGGCGGTGGTGTTGGTACGGATCGCGTCGACGTACTCGTTGAGGAAGGTTTCGGTGCTGACATACCGCACGACGTCGTGCTGGTAGTGGTTGTGCACGTAATGGCCGATGGCATGCAGCAGGTGGGTCTTGCCCAAGCCGGCCGAGCCGTAGATAAACAGCGGGTTGTAGCTGCGGCCCGGCGTCTCGGCAACTCGCAACGCGGCGGCCAACGCAAACTGGTTGCTGGCGCCTTTCACGAACGTCTCGAACGTGTAGCGGGGATTCATGCCGCCGGTGTCGGCCATGTTGATGGTGCTGCTGCTGCCCGAAGGGATGTCGCTATGGCTGCTGGAACTGCTGTGGCTACTGCCCCCGAGCCCACTGGGCTCAGGGGCCCACTCTGGCTGCGGCTCGCTATCGACTAACTGCACTTCGATGACGAACTGCAGGTTGCTGGCGCCGATTTCCTCGAGGGCATCCCTCACCAGCGGGAGGTAGCGCGACAGAATACGGTCGCGTGAGTGTGCATTTGGGGCACTGACGCGCAGCATTGATGTATCACTGTCCAGGGCGACGACATCTTGGAAGGTGGAGAACCACACGGCCTCCGACACCTGAGCGCGAAGTAGTTGCGCAACGGCTGTCCACAGCTGCTCATGGTCGCTCACCAGCGCCTCCTTCCCATCGATCGGTCACTGTCCACATGCTTGTCCACATCATGTGGAAAAGTCATAGAACAGAGTTGGGCACGCTAGCAGACGCGCGCCGTCACCCGTGACGCTCACTTCTTCCAGCGCGTTCGGTTGCCGCGATGCCGCGCGCGGCCCTAGTCTTGTCACTTGGCCATTGGCGTGGCTGGTGTAGTGCGGCGCGCCAAGGCAACTTTCGACTTGCTGAACCGCCACCGCAGGGTGGCTCGAGGAGAGCTGCGTGAAGCGCACATTCCAACCAAATAATCGTCGCCGTGCCAAGAAGCACGGCTTCCGCCACCGTATGAGCACCCGGGCTGGCCGCGACGTCTTGAAGGCGCGCCGTGCCAAGGGCCGCCACAAGCTTTCGGCTTGATCTGGCGCATCCGAGAGCGCAGCGCGTTTACGCGCATCGCCTCCCAAGGGCGGCGCGCTCGGGCCGGAGTGCTGTGGTGCACCTACGTTCTCGATCCTCCAGGCACCGTCACACCGCCGCGTGTGGCGTACGCCCTGGGAAGCGCGCTTGGTCCCGCCGTCGTACGCAACCGTGTGCGCCGGCAGCTGCGGGCCATGCTGCAGCAGGTCTCTCGCGAAGCAGCGCTGCCGGCAGGGATGTACCTGTTCGGCGCGCAGCCCGCTGCCGCCGGACGGTCATTCGTCGAACTACAGTTCGATCTGGAGCAGATTCTGCGCCGCGTTCGCGACTAGTTCGCCTGGTCATTGCCTATCAACGGGCGATGGAAGGCAGGCCCTCGCCGTGCAGGTTCACTCCCTCATGTAGTAGCTATGCCGTCGAGGCGCTGCAGGTTCACGGCAGCGCTCGCGGGCTGTGGCTGACAGTTCGTCGCCTTGCTCGCTGTCATCCGTTTGGCCCCTCCGGCTGGGACCCAGTGCCGCACGCTGAGCACACAACTCATTCTTCACACGCTTCATCACCATCGTCATCACCATCGTCGTCACGACAGGACAAGGGTCTCTTCGCATGATCGCCATTGAGTTCTTCGAGCAGCCAGCCAAGCTGCTCGCTTGGTTCTACAGCTTTACGCACAACTACATTCTCGCCATCTCGCTGATCGCGTTGGTCGTGATGCTGATCACCGCCCCGCTGGTGCTCAAGAGCACCAAGGGCATGCTGGAGATGCAGAAGCTGCAGCCGCAAATGAAGAAGCTGCAGGCCGAACACCGCAATGACCGCCAGAAGCTCAACGAAGAAATGATGAAGCTCTACCAGGAGCACAAGGTCAACCCGTTGGCCTCGTGCCTGCCGCTGGTGCTGCAGATGCCGGTGTTCATCATCATGTTCCGGGTGTTGCATGGCCTCACCAACAAGGGTTCCGACGGCACATTCGAGCCGCTGTACCTCAATCATTCGACGGCGTTGTACAAGTCGCTCGCCGGGAAGAACGAGATGTTGGCGTGGGGGCTGGACCTGTCGCGTCGTCCGTACAGCGTCATTGCCGAGTCGTCATTCGCTGAGGGTCTCAAGTACGCCGTGCTGGTCCTGGTCCTGGGCGGGCTGTACTTCGCGCAGCAAAAGATGGCTGCTTCACGTGCAGCGGTGTCGCCGTCGGTGTCGCCGATGCAGCAGAAGCTGATGCAGTACCTGCCGGTGGTTTTCGCCGTGTTCATGGGCTTCTACCTCACCGGCCTGGTGATCTACTACATGGCGCAGGCGGTCTTCCGTATCGGCCTCAACGTGTACATCACTCGCCGCTTCTACCACGGTCACGAATCGCTCGGCCGCCAGGCACAGCGTGCTGGCGAGCATGCGCGTGAGATTTCAAAGAAGGATGGCGCCGGTGGTGGCATGTTCGCCACTGCAAAGCGTGAGTTGTCCGCAGCCAAGCAGCCGGCAAAGTCTGCCGCTGGTGCCACGACCGCGACCACGGCCAGCAAGCGCGTGACGCAGCCAAAGAACAAGCCAACTCCAAGTTCTGGGCGCCCGCCATCTCGCCCCGCCTCCACCGGAAAGGCTGCGCGGCCTGACGGCTCTAGCCCTTCCCCGAAGAAGAAGTAGCAGGTCAGACAGTATGGAATGGGTCGAAACAATCGGCAAGTCAATTGCTGAGGCAAAGGAAAAGGCACTCGATCAGTTGGGTGTCCATGAAGAGGACGCCGACTTCGAGGTGCTCGAAGAGCCCAAACAGGGCCTCTTCGGTCGAGTTCGCGGTGAAGCGCGAGTGCGTGCTCGGGTACGCCCGACGCAGGCCCGCCAGAAGGTGGATCGGCGCGATCGCAAGCGCGCCGACAAGACAGAGAAGGCCGACAAGGCTGGTACCGCCAGCAACGGTGCCGATGCTGAGCCGTTAGTTCGTGCACCTCGTGCCGCGGCGACGAAGGCTAGTAAGGCACCGCCAGCTTCCAAGGCGGCGCAGCTGAAGGCGCCTCGTACTCGTACTCGAACCGACAACGACACCGACAACGGCACCGACACCGACACCGACACCGACAATCGCACGGACAGGCCGTCGAAGGATGGCGAACCCAAGGAGCAACTCGTGGACGCACATCAGGTTGGCGAAGAAGCCGTTCGGTTCATGACGGAACTGGTGTCGGCCTTTGGCCTCACCGGTACCGCCGAGCTGGTGGAAGATGGTGACGACCTGGAGGTGCGGGTTCATGGACAGGAGCTCGGGCTGCTTGTTGGCCCTCGGGGCACCACGTTGCAAGCGGTGCAGGATTTGGCTCGAGTTGCAGCGCAGCGTCGGCTCGGTGACCACGACACTCGCCTGCGGGTGGATGTCGGTGGCTATCGGGAGCGTCGCCGCGTTGCGCTCGGTGCGTTCGCCACGCAGATGTCCAGCGAAGTGACCACTTCGGGCGTTGCCCGGGTGTTGGAGCCGATGTCGTCAGCCGACCGCAAGATCATCCACGACACCCTTTCAGGTAGTGACGGCATTACTACTCGTTCCGAGGGCGATGACCCGAACCGCCGGGTGATCATTGCGCCGACGACTGCCTGACGCTGATCTCTTGAACGACGCAACGCGTTGAACGACGACGAGGCGCTCCTTTCCGCACTGCGCGCTGTTCAAGCGCGCGGTGCGATTGGGGAGGCCTCGCTTGTACTGGCCATTGTTCATGCGGAACAGTTTGTCACGGCGCTCCCTGCCCAGGTGAGCACGCTGGTTGATCTCGGATCCGGTGGCGGTCTTCCGGGTTTGGTGATCGCTGTGCGACGGCCGGAGATTCAGGTGACGCTGGTTGAGCGCCGACAGTCACGTGCCGACCTACTGTCACGCGCAGTGCGATCCCTTGGCTTGAGTGGTCAGGTGGATGTTCGGGCGGAGGATGTGCGAATCCTGGCGGAGTCGGCGCCAGGCTCCTTCGACGTGGTGACGGCACGAAGCTTTGCTGCCCCCCCGATCACAGTGCGGTGGGCTGGTGTGTTGCTCCGTGCTGGCGGTCAGTTGGTCGTCAGTGAGCCTCCTGTTGACGACATGGACCGTTGGCCCGCTGCGCTTCTCGTGTCGTCCGGCCTCGTCGATCAAGGTCGTGAGCAGGGCGTTCGCGTCTTTCTCCGCAGCTAGGAACCCGTGGAGTGTTCCACGTGGAACATTCATGAATCCCACTTTCTGGGTCGCATCAGTTGTTCCACGTGGAACAACTGGGCCCACTTGTGGGTGATACACCAGCCGGAGCGCATTGTCCGCTATCCTTCGGCATCGCCCCCGCCGAGTTGCTGCTCATTGGGCTTGAGCCTGCAGGAGTTGTTCTGTGCTGACGCCAGCCGCAAGTGCGAGCCGTCCTCTTCCCCGTGTGATTGCCATCGCCAATCAGAAGGGTGGCGTTGGGAAGACCACCACCACCGTCAACCTCGGTGCCTGCCTTGCTGAGCTAGGTTACCGAACACTCATCGTCGACCTCGACCCACAAGGAAATGCGTCGACCGGCCTCGGTATCGACAACCGCGGTCTAGAGACCTCCATGTACCACGTGATCATGCATGAAGTACCGCTGGAGAACTGTGTCGAGCCGTCCTCGGTCAAGAACCTCTTCGTGGCGCCGGCCAGCCTCGACCTCGCTGGCGCAGAGATTGAACTCGTTCCCGCATTCAGTCGCGAGAATCGACTTCGAAGGGCAGTCGCTGACGTGCTCGACGACTATGACTACGTACTGATCGACTGTCCCCCGTCGCTGGGTCTTCTCACCGTCAACGGTCTCAATGCCGCCTCCGAGGTGTTGGTGCCCATCCAGTGCGAGTACTACGCGCTGGAAGGTCTTGGACAGTTGCTGCGCAACGTCGACCTCGTGAAGCGCAACCTCAACCCGCAATTGGAAGTCAGCACCATCGTGTGTGTGATGTACGACGCGCGTACCAAGCTCGCCGAGCAGGTCGTCAAAGAAGTACGCGAGCACTTTGGTGACAAGGTGTGCCGCACGGTAGTGCCACGTACCGTTCGTCTGTCTGAAGCTCCGTCGTTTGGCCAGCCGATCATTCAGTTCGATTCCACCTCACGCGGAGCTACGGCATACCGCGGTGTCGCCAAGGAGGTCAGCGGTGGCCCGTCTCAGCGGACTCGGTAAAGGACTCGGTGCACTCATCCCCGCCGACGCCACGTCGGTGGAGGCAGATGACCAGCCTCGGCTGGAGGACTTACCCGTTGCCAGCATCGTTCCCAACCCTCATCAGCCACGCGTACATTTTGATGAGGAGTCGTTGGCAGAGTTGGCGGCGTCGGTGCGTGAGATTGGTGTGCTGCAACCAGTGTTGGTGCGGCCGGGTGCAGAGGATGGCACCTACGAACTGGTTGCAGGTGAACGGCGCTGGCGTGCGGCTCGTCGCGCTGGCCTGGCCGTGATTCCCGCCATCGTGCGCATGACCGATGATTTGGGGTCTGTTGAGCGGGCGCTCGTGGAGAACCTTCATCGCCAGGACCTGACTGCGTTGGAGGAGGCGTCTGCCTACCAGCAGCTCGTCGAAGACTTCTCACTGACCCACGAGCAGGTGGCATCGCGAGTGGGGAAGAGCCGCTCTGCGATCACCAACACATTGCGCCTGCTGTCGTTGCCACCGGCGATTCAAGCGTTACTCGCCGACGGTCGGCTGTCCGCCGGCCACGCCAAGGCGTTGCTGGGCAGCCCGGACCGAGCGTTCCAAGAGCAACTCGCTCGTCGGGCCGCCGCCGAGAGTTGGTCGGTTCGAATGCTCGAGGAAGCGGTCCGCGACCGCGGTGGCGCCGCGGAGCCGGAAGCCGCTGAGCCGGCGACGCCCGGTAGGGCGGTCGATGGCGCCGGCCTGACCCCCGCTACCCGCCTTCGCCCCCCAGGTCTGCTGGAGTTGGAGGAGTTGCTCGCCGAATACTTGTCCACACGGGTGAACGTCACGATGGGGACAGGCAAAGGCAGGGTGGTGATTGAGTTTGCGGATCTTGAAGATCTCGAACGAATCTATCACCGGATCTCTACGCAGAGTGCTGAATAGTCGTCAATTCCTACTCTGCGTCGATGTTACCGGGCGAAACCTCCGGATGAGGGTTACGCACACCCGTGGACAAACCTGTGGATAAACTCTCAGGCTGTGCGTAAGATCCACAGGTCGAGGGCCCGCAGCACGCTGATTGCGAGTTGCGGCGTGGCATCGGTAGCCGCTCGCACCGGCCCGACCGTCACCAGCACTGCCGGCATTCGCGTCTCGCGGAGCACCGGCAACCGCATACCGCTGACGGCTGGCGCCAAGCCGGGGACGGACTGCATTTCCTGCGCAATGAGCTCCGCCAAGGTGCGTCCACCGACGGACTCGAAGGCGGGAACCTGGTAGTAGTGCGCAATCGCGGCGGCCTCGGTATGGCCCTGAAAGCCGACATACACGTGCGCACCGAAGTGATTGGCGGCCAGCGCCTGAGCGACCGCATCTGGCTCATCCAGCGGCATCACGGTGGCGCCCCGCTGGCGCAGCTCGCGTGCCAGCGTGCGGGTCAGCCCGCTGAGCCCACCGAACTGGCCGATCACCACCCGGCAGTTGGCCAAGGACTCAAAGCCAGCGCGCAGACTCTCGCGTTCACGTACTGCGCCGATACCGGGCCCGGTGCCGGTTTGGCCGCTGACTCGCACGATGATGCGCAGGGTGTCGGGGCCGCACACGCCGTCGGGCGGCACGCCGCAGTTGGACTGAAAGTCAGCCAGCGCCCGCGACGTGCGTGGCCCGAATATGCCGTCGATGCGGCCGCAATCGAACCCGAGGCGCGCCAAACGCGTCTGCAGGTCGGCAACGTCGTCGCCACGCAGGTTGGGAGAGGTCAGCAGCAGTGGGCGATCGCCAGGCTTCCATGACGCCTCGACCAACGCCGTCCAGGTGTGCTCGTCGCAGATGCCGTTGGCGTGCAAGCCGCGGGCCTGCTGGAACCCTCGTGTGGCATGTTCGGTGGCAACACAAAAGACGCCCGCCTCGGTACCCGCGGCAGGGGTGAACCCGGCGGCACCGAGGCGGCGCTGTAAATCGCGAATTGCCTCGCCGCGCTGACCGAGAGTCAGCGGGAAGTAGGCAGAAATTCGTTCAGCTCCTGCAGGAGTTGGCCCTTGCCCTTGGCCCCAACGAGGCGCTTTTGCACCTCGCCCTGGTTGAAGACCAGCAGCGTTGGAATGCTCATCACATTGAAACGCATGGCGATGTCGGGGTTTTCATCGACATTGAGCTTGGCAATGGTGATGCCGGGGTTCTCAGTGGCGATCTCGCCCAGAATGGGGGCGATCATCTTGCACGGACCACACCATTCGGCCCAGAAGTCAACGAGAATCGGCTTGTCGCTGGAGGCGACCATCTCGTCGAACGTAGAAGTGGTGAGGGTGACGATGCCATCGGCCATGGCTGTTCCTTTCGCAGGGGAGAGTGATGCTACCGCTCCGCAACCAGCCGGCACGGCCACCAATTCCGCAGTGGTCAGGTGTGTGACGAGTGACCGCCGGCTTCCAGCCAGCGCTCGGTATCGATAGCCGCGGTGCAGCCGGAACCGGCGGCAGTGATGGCCTGGCGGTAGGTGTGGTCCTGTACGTCGCCGCAGGCGAAAACGCCTTCGACGTCGGTATAGGACGAACCCGGCTGGGTGATGAGATAGCCGCTGTCCTCCATTGCCAGTACGCCTTTGAACAGGTCGGTGTTGGGGCGGTGGCCAATGGCCACGAAGAGGCCGGTGACGGGCAGCGTGGTGACCTCGCCGGTGACGACGTCGCGCACAACGGCGCCCTCCAGCTTGTGCTCGCCAACGAGATCGTCAACGACCGTGTTCCAACGCAGCTCGATCTTCGGATTGTTGAGCGCCCGCTCTTGCATGATCTTGCTGGCGCGCAGCTCGTCGCGGCGCACAATGAGAATGACCTTGGAGGCGAACTTGGTGAGGAAGCTGGCTTCCTCCACGGCACTGTCGCCGCCACCGACGACAGCAATCTCCTGGCCGCGGAAGAAGAACCCGTCGCAGGTGGCACACGTGGACAGACCGTGGCCGAGTAGGCGGGACTCAGCCTCGAGGCCCAACATCAGGCTCTGCGCGCCGGTGGAAACAATGATCGCGTCGGCTGTGAACAGAGCCTCGCGAACCCACACTTTGAACGGGCGCTCCGTGAAGTCGACCGCTGTGACCTTCTCGGTGAGGTACTGGGCACCGAAGCGGGCAGCCTGCTCGCGCATGCGTGTCATCAGGTCGGGGCCCATGATGCCCTCGGGGAAGCCGGGGAAGTTCTCGACGTCGGTGGTGAGCATGAGCTGGCCACCCGGCTGGTCGCTGGTGCTGCTGGGCTCGCCTTCGATGACCAACGGCGCCAGGTTGGCGCGCGCGGAGTAGATGGCGGCGGTGAGCCCGGCGGGGCCGGAGCCGATGATCAGTACTGGGTGGTGGCTCATGCAGGGTCCTTGGCGTAGCGGGCGCGGAGTGCGAAGAAACCAGCGATCATCAAGATGCTGCCGAGCAGCATGTATGAGATCCAGACTGCGCGCCCATGGCTGACAAAGAAGGCAAGACCCTCGCGCACGACGCCGAGGAGCAAGATGATGACGAGCGGTACAGCGACGATTGCGGCGATGAGTGCGAGTACGCCGAAGACGACACCGCGCGACGCCTTGACGGCGTTGTCGGTGGCTATGGAGCGGACCTTGCCGACCACTCGCTCGACAGTGTCGGCGAGGTCGGGGGCCCAGTTGGGATCGGTGAAGGGGTTACCCGGCATGAGCTGGAGCCTACCCGCCTCGTTACCAGAGGCTGAGCGCCAGCGAGACGATCGCGCCGTGATAGGTGACCATCACTGCCACGGCCATCCACGAGCGTTCGCGCACAAATGCTCGCCAACCCAGTAGCGAGTCACTGATGACGAACATGGTGGCGCCCGCGATCACCCAGCCAAGGCCTGTCGCCCAGCCACACACCGTCATCGCTGAAATGACGACCAGGTAGGCAACGACTGGAATGCGCAGCGCAGGATCCTTCGCGATCGCACCATTCACGATGCGCCGACCAACTGTCGCGGCGAGCACCGCCATCAGGGCAAGTGCAACTGCTCCGAGTGCGGCGTGTGGCATGCCGTACTGCACGAAGAGTGCAATGAAGACGACGTGGCCAATCAAGAACGACGCCAACCCGAGGACAAAGTTGTCGATCGGTGCCATCAGGGCAATGTCGCCCCACAGGCAGAACATCAGGGCAATGACCGCGGTGGCGACCTGACCCGTTGGCGACTCGTTGGCGAGCGCAAGGCCGACGACCAGCATCGTGGTGAGCGGTTTGGCCCACGCCTCGATGCGGTCGGAAGTGGTGAGGCGTGACCACCAGTTGGCCAGTGCGCACAGTGCAGTGGCGGTCAGCAGCGCGACCTGCATAGCGGCGGGTTAGGGCCCGACGATGGCGAGCACGGTGCACTCGTCGGTGATGGCAGAGGTCATGCCGGTGACCGTATCGCGAGCGGCGATCGCGAAGACGCCCTGGTACTGAATGTCGGCAAGGAACACCTGCTGCGAGGCGAGGCAGCCAAGCGCCGGCCGGGCGTAGGCGGTGCCTTGGTCGGTGGGTGCCCGGAGGGTGCCCGTGCCCGCTGTGGTCTCGCTGGCAGCGGCGGTTGCCTCAGGGTGGTCGGCTGTCCGCAGGACACTGTCGGCCGGCGGGCTCATGGCCAGTGCCCGCAATTGCTCGGGGGTGTCGATAACGAGTGCCGCCTGGGCGCCGCCACTGATTGAGCCGATGGTGGACGGTGTCATTGCCGCCATCGTGTCGGATGTCATCTGGGCTTCGGTCGAGGCATCTGCCGCCGCCACCTTCGCGCTGGAGTCGACGCTGGCGCCGGACGACGTTGAGTCAGTGCCTGAAAGGGCGCCCTTGGCGGCAACACCGATGGCACCAACGAGGAGTACTGCAGCGGCGACCGAGAGCACCGGGCGGGCCCAGCGCCGCTTCGCGCTCAATGGGACGATCGCTGCACCGGCTGCCGCGGGTGCGAGAGCCGGCGTACCGAATTCGGCGAAAGCTGCGGCAAACGCGGCCTCACGAGTGTCGGCTGCTGCGGTGGGGACATCGGCAACCAGTGCCCGCACGGCGGTGAACGAGGCGACGATGGCCTGCAGTTCGGCCGCAGCCTCCACCTGGGCGCGCTCTGCCGGGCTGGCCACAGCGTCAAGGTAGGCGCTGGCCAGTTCGTGTTGCGGGTTCAGTTCGTCGTTCAGGTTGTGGTCGGTCATCGCGTTGCGTTGTTCAGGTCGTCGTTGTTCATTGCGTGTCGTCGTGCGTAGGTGTTGGACGCTCCGACGCGTCGTCGTTGTTCCCGTCCGCGCGGGAAATTGTGTTGGCCAGCATCGCGCGGCCGCGAGCGATACGGCTTTTGACGGTGCCTACCGGTATGTCAAGGATGGCCGCGATCTCGGCGTAGCCCAGGTCGGCAACGTCGCGCAGGACGACTGGCACGCGGAAGTCTTCGGGAAGTGCCGCCAGCGCAACATCGATCTGTTGGCGATCACCGAGCTGCTCAATGCGTTCGCCGGCGGACGGGTCGGCGTGCTCGTGGAGGTCGTGGCCGTGATGATTGCCATGGTCGTGGTCACGCCCAGCGACGAGGGGACGCCGCCGCCGCCGGCGCAGTTCATCGAGGCTGGCATTGGTGGCAATGCGGTATGCCCAGGTACCGAACGACGAGCGACCGTCGAAGCGGGTGAGGGCGCGCACCATGGCAATCATTGCTTCTTGAGTCGCGTCGGCAGCGTCGGCATCGTTGCCGGTGATCCGGCGGCACACGCCGTGCACGCGGTCGTAGTGGCGTCGGAACAATTGATCGAGCGCCTCGCGGTCGCCGCCCTGCGCTGCGCGCACGAGCGCAGCATCATCGAGCGGCACAGCCATGGTGCTCATCGTAGTGCGCAGCGCCGTCGACGAACGGTGTGCGTCGGGTACGTCGACCAGTACCTCAACCTCTACGTCACCTGAAGCTGAGTTCCTTGATGGCACCGCGGTACGGGTTGTCGGTGCAGGCTGGGTCTGAGCCCAATTCGTTGAACGACACCAGCACGTAGCGCGCCGGGGTAGTCAGTTCGACGGTCAGCGTGGTTGCCTCCACACCGTCGAAAGAATCCAATGGAGTCCCCCAGCCCGAGAAGCTGGAGGGCACCGAACCGTCTGGGGAGGCGAATACCTTCACCTGGTACGGGGCGCTGCCGAGAACGATGGTGAAAGTTCCGGTGGCATCGTGGCCTAGATCTGCGATCAGGCCAACACCCTGCTTGCCACCGAGGAACTTCGATGAGTAACAGACAGTTGTCCAGGCGGTGCCGAGGTCGTTGTCGATGGCGTTGGAGGCGAACTCGTCGCGCTCCACCTGGTCGCCCTCTGGATCGAACGTACGCACTGAGGTGATGGCCGCAGCGGTGGGCGTGACTGCGGCGACGGGTGTGGTGTCCAGGGAGACGATGGTGGCCACGTCGAAGCCCGACGCGTCGTCGTTGCTCATCGTGACCCACAGCACCAGGCCGACGATGAACGCGACCAGCAGAAGGCCGCCCACGACCACCATCGAGGGAGTGCTCTTCTGCTCAAACTTGCGGTTCGGTTGTTGGCGCGGACGCACAGTGGCGGGCGGCGTCTTGTCGGCGCGCATCGGTGCCCCTGCGGCGCGCCCCGTCCGCACGGGCTGGTAACCGCTGACCGGCGTGGGGTTGCGCGTGTTCGTGACTGGCGCACCGCGGCGTGGTGCCCCGGGGTCCGTTGCGCTGCGCACCGTGGGTGTGGACCCAGTGGTGCGCTGTGTCGGTGTCTGGCCGGTGCGGTTGCCGCGTGGTGGTGTACCGCGTGTGCCGTCTCGCGTCACGTCGCCGGTGAGATCGTTGCGGGGTTGGCCGGCGATGCGCTGCAGTTCGTTGCGTACTTCGGCGCCGGTGGCGGGGCGGTCGTCGGGCTTGCGTGACAGCAGCTTGTGGATCAGCGGTGCCAGCCCGTACGGCAATGTTGGTCGCAGGCGAGTGAGGTCGGTGGGGTCGCGGTTGAGGCGGGCCAACGCAGTGTCGGCGTCGGTCTCACCCAAGAACGGCACCCGGCCAGCGAGGCACTCGTACAGCACCAGGCCCAGCGAATAGAGGTCGGCGCGACCGTCCAGCTTGCGACCACGGACCTGCTCGGGTGACAGGTACTTGGCGGTGCCCATCATCACGTTGGGGCTGGTCAGGTCCTCGTCTGAGCTGCCCAAACCCTTGGCGATACCGAAGTCGGTGAGCAGCACGCGCCCGTCAGGCGTGATGAGAATGTTGCCCGGCTTAATGTCGCGGTGAACCAGGTTGGCCTGGTGTGCATAGTCCAGCGCGGCGGCCATACAGGCACCGATGTGCATCGTCAGGTCAGGGCTGAGCCGCTTTTGTTCGTCGAGTAGTTGGCGCAGGCTCTTGCCGTTGACCAACTGCATGACAACGGCTTGGCGCTTCTCGCCACCAATCGTGTCGTCAACTGCGTCGTACACCGCGACGATGTTGGGATGGCTGAGTTGCGCGACCGCGATGGCCTCGCGGCGGAAGCGTTCGGCCACTACCGGGTCGGCGGCGAGGGCTGGTTTGAGCAGCTTGACGGCCACCTGGCGAGTGAGTGAGAGGTCGGTGCCCAGCCATACTTCGGCCATGCCTCCTTGCGCGAGCTTGCGCTCCAGCCGATAGCGCTGGACGAGGATGGCGGGGGGCAGCGAGGTCGGGCTCGCGCCAGGAGAGGTGGGAGACATGTCCGCTCGTCGACGATAGTGGCGGGAGCCGTCAGTTACCGGGCAATACGCTCGCCGAGCGCTGTTAGCCGGCGACGCAGAACGCGATACCGATGGTGCCGCGACCGGTGTGACTCCCGACGACCGGGCCGATGTCACCGACCACGATCTCGCCGGCGTAGTGCGGGCGCAACTGCTCCACGAACGCATCGACGTCGCTGCAGTCGGCGTTGAGGACCATCAGGTTCTCGACCGGTCCAGCCTTCACCAGCGTCTCCACGAGGAAGGCCAACGCCTTGCTGCGCGTGCGCTGTTTGCCACCCTCTTCGACTTTGCCGTCGCGTACTTCGATGATCGGCTTGATCGACAGCACCGACGCCAACATCGCCTTGGCGCCACCGATGCGGCCACCCTTCTTCAGGTTCTCCAGCGTGTCCAGCGCGCCCCACACCTTGGTGCGGGTCGCCAGGTCGCGGGCACGGTCAACCACGGCTTGGTGGCTGGCGCCACCAACGGCGAGCCGTGCGCAGTCCATCACGATTGCACCGAGCCCGAGCGTGCACTGCTGGCTATCGACCACGGTGACAGCGACAGTATCGGCCACGCCGCGAGCGCCGAGTTCAGCCGACTGCATGGTGGCGCTGAGTGACGCGCTGAGGCTGATGGTGACCACGCTGGTGGCGCCGTCGGCAGCCAGGCGGCGGTATGTCTCCTCGAACTGACCCGGTGCCGGTGCCGCAGTTTCGGGGAGCGCAGGGGAGGCAGCGCACTTGGCCCAGAACTCGGCCGGCGTGAGGTCGGCACGGTCGACATACTCCTCGCCGTCGATGCGGATAGTGAGAGGGACAATTTCGATCCCGAGTTCGTCGGCGACGTGCTGAGGCAGGTCACACGCGGAGTCGGTGACGATACGGACGCGGTTAGTGCTCACGAGGGCGGAAGGATACTCGTTGCAGCATCGGGTGAGAGCGCCGCCTCGTCAACCGCCCCGTCCAGATCCTCGTTGCCGGTGCCGTTGTCGCCCTCGCCGCCGGGGTGTGCCGGCTGCCGGTCGGCTGCCGGCGCCGCGACGCGGGTGCGTCGACTCCGGCGCGCGTGGCGCACCCACCAGATGAGTACGACCGCCAGAAACGCGCCGGTGAACAGATTGCCGCTGAGCGCGTTGACGCTGGCGTTCAGCGGCACGGGTTGCGCAAGAATGTCCCCGGTAGGTGTGAGGACGGTGAGCGTGACTGGGAAGCTGCCGTTGGTGCGCGCCTCGATCTCGATATCGACCGGCGCAGACGACTGCGGCGGAAGCTCCACCGTGACGTCGTCGCCAAAGACGAGTTTCGAGCTACTCATGTGGACTCGCACGGTGAGCGGCACGTCGCTGTGGTTGTACAACCGGATGGGCACTGTTGTCGTACGCCCGGTGAGCGTGAACTGAAACGGCGTGGGCAGTTCCACTGCGGCGCGGATGGCATCCAGTTCGGAGTTGATGGCGGCGGCCTTGGCGCTGACCTGTGCGTCGGTGAGTGCACTCGTGGGCAGCATGTTGATCGTCGTGTTCCACTCGGCCAGGCGCGGGTCGTCCGTCGGCAACATGCTGCCGGTGGTGCGGGTCGCCTCCGTGAGTTCCGCAACGGTCGCCACGCGGTCGTCGATGCTGCCCTCCACCCTCTCGACAAGACCCACGACCACTTCGCCGCGGCCAGGCAGCACCAACTGGTTGGTGCGCACTCCTAGTGCTTCCAGCGTGGTGGGCATGAGGCCCGGTGTGTCGGCCAGCAGTGTGGTGACGGCGCGATAGGTGTTGGTGTTGGGCAGCGAAAGATCGGGCGTCCCGAGGGTGACACCACGGCGGCTTGGGTCACCGACAGATTTTCCGTTGCGGTCCTTGGTGCTGTCGACGATCTCCTGGCGATACGCGAGGAGGTGGGTCGCGCTGTAGATGCCGGTGAGGGCGGGGGTGGTAGTGCCGCGTGCGAGGACACCGTCAAGATCGCGGTCAACCAGCGTGGCGTCGACCGTGACGCCGGGCGCAACCTCCAGTTGCACCAGTTGGCTGGAGTCGGTGAAGATGCCCGTCGAGTTCGACAGCTGGTCAAAGATCTCAGGCGTGGTGACAATCAGCCGAGTGCCCAGGTCGCGAAGCAGCGCCCCCCCGCTGTTGCTGAGTGGGCCGTCCATAAATGCGACGGAGTCTGAAGGAAGATTCGTCATGAAGCCGGCGAGGTCGTCCTCGCCTTGTCGCAACCACTCGGTGAACATCCCCTGCTGGCCGGCCGCTGCCGCCAGCGATGGGTCCAGCGGATATCTCGGTGCGGACAGCACCTCGTTGCGTGCCAAGCCCGCCGCCAGACGTTGTGCGACAGCGGCGCCAGTGTCACCGTACTGGCCGACTACCAAGAGCAAACCCGGCGGTACTCGCACCGAGACCGGCATGGTGGAGGCTTCCAATAGATCGGCAAGTTGGGTGAGCTCGGCCAGCGCCGCATCGTCGATGACCACCTGTGCGTTGTCGTCCAGAACCACCGGCGACGTCGTGGTCATTGCCATTGCCACGGGCAGCGGTACTTCCTGCGCATCAGTTGCCGAAGGGAGGCGGTGAATGAACGTGAGCAGCTCGGCCAGGACCACGCCGCCGTCACGAAGCTCAAGCACCACCGGGTACAGCCCAGGTTGCGCCAATTGGAGGGCGGCAGCGGTGCGAGTCGTGGTTTCCAGCGTCACGGAGGCGCCGACCTGATCGCTGGCTGGGCGCGGCAAGGTGGCCAGCGGAAGGTCAACGCTGTCAATGCTGCGCGGTAGATCGCCGGCCTGCGCAGCCGTGACTTCAGTGCGGGTGGTGACAGCGCGATAGGCGGTGACAACAAGGGTGGCCTGGGGGTGCGCGGAAGGGTCGAGCGTGGTAGGGACAGCCAGCACGAACTCGACCACGCCGTCGGCCGCGACACCGTATGGCGCCTGAGCAACGAGGCCCAGACGAGGCGCCAGCGCGGCAACCGAGCCACTGGGCACGAGGCCAACGGTGGTGGCACAGGTCAGCATCGCTGCGACTGCCGCAAGCAGGCGTGGTGCGCACCGCTGGCGGCTCATTGCAGATCACGCTCATAGACGCGTAGGCGCTCACCCATTCGTAGAAAGCCGAGCTGCTCATACAACGCGAGTGCAGGGAAGTTGTCGGTGGGTGTATTGACCAGCACGCGCTGCACGCGCCACCGCGCCATCCATTGCAGCGAATCCAGCACGAGGGCGCGGCCCAGGCCAGCACGCTGCCGGCTGGGGGCAACTGCCAGACGTTGTAGAAAGCCCTGCTTGGAGTCGCGACCACTGAGTGCATACGCGCTGAGTGGGCTGCCAGCCCCACGGGCACGGGATCGTGGCGTGGCTGCGCACACGTCGGCGATGGCGCGTGGTTCCAGCCCCCAGTCCTCGGTGAACGCGGCAACGTCGATGGCACTCGCCGCCCTGTACTGGCTGGCCGCCAATCGATGTGTCGTGATGCCCTGTGTCGTGATGGCCTGTGTCGAGAGGTCGCGAGCCGTTCGCGAGTTGACCGTGCAGCGAGGGTCGGTGTGTTCCAGCAGGACCAACTCTTGGATGGCGTGGAACCCGGCGGTTTCAGCGCGCAGCCCTGCCGGTACGGCTAAAGCCGTGGTGCGCACGGTGGTGTAGCCCAGTTCGGCGAGGCGTTCGGACCAGCGCAGCAGGTCGGCGAGCGTGGGGAGCCGCTGCTGGTGGTAGAGCACCAACTGCGCAGTCTGAGGCTGGAACGACCAGTGCTGCACGCGGCACGAGACCCCGTTGCCATGCAGGACCAGCGGCGCCGACGCGAAGTCGCGTGAATCGATAGTGCTGCTTCGCGGGGTGCTGTTCGAGGGCTTGCTACTCACTGCCCTGACGGTAGCTGCTCGTTCGCCGTCAGGAACTTCGCTGCTGCGGCGCGGCCGATAGCGTCGCTGCTCGTGACCGTGCTGTTCGCCACTCATGCCGCCTATCTCGAACACCTTGCGGGGCCGCGCCATCCGGAGCGCCCCGAGCGCCTGCAGGCCGTGCTTGATGGCGTCCGCTTGGCTGGGCTCACCGATGCCATCGCGCCGCTCGACCCGCTGGCAGCCACCCGTGCCGACCTTGAGCGAGTGCACCCTGCTGCGTACCTGGATCGCATCGAGGGGATCTGCGCGGCCGGGGGTGGCCGGCTGGATGCCGACACGTATGCCAGCGCTGGTTCGTGGACAGCGGCAACGTTGGCGGCTGGCGCCGGGCTGACAGCGGTGCGTGCCCTACAGGAGGGCCGTGGCGATGCGGCCTTCTGTGCCGTGCGTCCTCCGGGTCACCACGCGACGCGTGATGAGTCGATGGGTTTCTGCTTCGTCAACAACGTAGCCGTGGCGGCCGCAGCCCTGGCCGACCAGGGCGAACGCGTCATGATTTTTGACTACGACGCGCACCACGGGAATGGCACGCAGGCGGTCTTCTACCATGACCCGCGAGTGCTGTTCGTCAGCCTGCATCAGTGGCCGTTGTACCCGGGTACCGGGCGCCACACCGAGGTTGGCGAGGGTGCTGCGCGCGGCACGACCGTCAATATTCCGTTGCCGCCCGGTGCTACCGGCGATGTGTATCTCGCTGCGTTCGACCAATTGGTCGCGCCGATCGCCGATCGGTTCGCGCCGACGTGGATCATCGTGTCCGCAGGTTTCGACGCGCATCGCAACGACCCAATCACTGAGCTGGCACTCACGGCTGGCGACTATGCGCCACTGACCCAGCGTGTGCTGTCGCTCGTCCCGGCCGGCCGCCGACTGGTGATGCTGGAGGGCGGCTACGACCTCGATGCGCTCACCTTTTCGTCGGCAACTGTGCTGCGGGAGATGGCGGGCGAACCGGGTGCCCCCATTGAGGCGTCAACCAGTGGTGGACCGGGGTTTGGTGCGGCGCGCCGGGCGTACGACTTCTGGGATCACGAAGGTCTGCTGGAAGGCCCGTTGGAGGGCCAGTCGTGATTCCGGAGCGCTTCCAGCCGGTACTTGCCGAGCTGGCTCCACTCAGCGACCGCTTTCGTTCCGCGGGCTTTCGCCTGTATCTGGTCGGTGGCACGGTTCGCGACCTGTTGGCGGGCGAGTCCGGCGCCCCAATCGGCAGTGGTGCCACTGAGCTGTACGACTTTGACGCCACCACAGACGCGCGGCCTGACGACATCAAACGGCTGCTGCGTGGGTGGGCCGACGCGATCTGGACGCAGGGCGAACGCTTCGGCACCATCGGGGCAAGAAAGCACGGCGCTCACGGCGATCGGGTGTACGAGATCACCACCCATCGCGCTGAGGCCTATCACGATGATTCACGCAAGCCGGATGTCGAGTTCAGCGATCAAATTGAGGCCGACCTCTCGCGTCGCGACTTCACCATCAACGCCATGGCATTGGAGCTGACCACCGATTCGCCAACACTGGTCGACCCGTTCGGCGGCGCCGTCGATCTACTGACGCGCACTCTCCGCACGCCGCTCGCTCCGGAGATCAGCTTCAGTGACGACCCGCTGCGCATGTTGCGTGCGGCGCGCTTCATTGCCCGGTTGCAGGCCACGCCTGTCCCCGAGTTGGTGGAGGCCGTGACGGCGATGAAGGGGCGGCTGGAGATTGTCTCGGCGGAGCGCATTCGTGACGAACTCGACAAGCTGATCACGTTGCCGCACCCGACCGCTGGTCTGTGGTTTGCGATCGACACCGGGCTGGCCGACGAGTTCCTGCCAGAGCTGCCCAAGATGCGTCTCGAGCAGGATCCAATCCATCGCCATAAGGATGTGCTGACCCACTCTCTTGCCGTGTTAGAGAACGTGCGGCCGCCCGCTGAGCAGCCGCCCGGCCGCCCCGAGTTCGACTTTCGTCGCACGCGACTCGCCGCACTGTTTCATGATGTGGGCAAGCCTCGCACGCGTGGCTATCTCAAGGGCAAGGGCGTCACCTTTCACCACCACGACGCGGTGGGTGCGCGTATGACGCGTCAGCGCCTGGAAGCGCTGCGCTACAGCAACGACGATGTGAATGCGATCACCGAGTTGGTGGCACTGCACCTGCGCTTCCACACCTACGCAATGGGCTGGACCGATTCCGCCGTGCGTCGCTATGTGCGCGACGCGGGGCCGTACCTGCAGGAACTGAACGTGTTGACCCGCTGCGACTGCACCACCCGCAATGAGAAGAAGGCGTTGGTGTTGTCGCGTCGCATGGACGACTTAGAGGCGCGCATCGCTGAGTTGGCCGTGCACGAGGAGTTGGCCGCCATCCGTCCGGAGCTGAACGGCGCGCAGGTGATGGCGCAGTTACAGTTGCCACCGGGCCCGGCCGTGGGCAGGGCGTTGGCCTTCCTGCTGGAGATCCGGTTGGAGGAAGGGCTGCTGGGCGAGGAGGAATCCAGCCGCCGTCTTGACAAATGGTGGCGAACCGAACACTCGGAGTGATACCGTTCCGCTGGCGGTCGGCGGACCGAAGGACGAGGAGGTAGCGGCGGATATGCAGCCGAGTCAGGTCGACGGACATCATCGGGTGAGTTGGGAACCGAGCGCCCGATGGGGCGGCCGGGTCGCGCTCGTCATGACGGCGCTGTTCATGGTGATCGGCTTTGCTGCACTGGGCGTGGGCCATGCCAACGGTGCCACCGCCGTCATCGGCATTATGCTCGGCGTGCTGTGGCTGTTCGCGCAATACGTCACGTTGCGTCAGGCGGGGAAGTGGGCGGAGCATGTACACGTCAACCTCGACGAGTTGCGCAGCGCCGAGCTCAGTCTTCGCCAACTGATCGACGACTTGCCCGACGCGGTGATCGTGTTGGCTCGTGATGGTCGCATCATCGATGTGAATGCCAACACCGTCGCCCTCACCGGCCGCGGCCGCGACGCGTTACTGGGGCGGTATTTCGTCGAATTGTTTGATGGTGGCGACCACTCGCGGTTGGCTGATCTGTGGCGACTACTGCGCCAGGGCGACGACATGATGAAGCCGACGCTGCCGTTCATGCGGTCCGATGGCACCGAAGTCATCCTGGAAGCCAACGCCAATCTGCCCCTTCGCGACCCGGACCGAGTGGTGATCGCGTTGCGTGACGTCACGCAACGCGTCGCCGAGACCCGCCGGTTGGAGAAAGCTCGTGAGCGCTTCCGTCTCGCGTTCCACGGCGCCCCCACCGGGATGGCGCTGTTCACCTCGCCCGATGGGGTGCTGATCGATGTCAACGAGTCGCTGATGTCCATGCTGGGCCGCACCCGAGACGACGTCATCGGACGCACGGTGGAGGAGATCAGCCACCCCGATGATTGGCAGCGCAGCGCAGCGCAGCTGAGGCGGTCCGCGGATCGCGACGCGGAGAACTACCGCTTGGAGAAGCGCTATGTGCGCGGCGACGGCGGTGTGGTCTGGGCGCGTACGTCGGTGTCGATCATGGACGACGGTGAGTGCGGTTCGCTGGCCATCGCGCACATCGAGGATGTGACCGAGCAGCGGCACAATGCCGAGCGGCTGGAATGGGCGGCGACGCACGATGGGCTCACCGGGCTGCCCAATCGATTCCGTTTCCTCGAGCGGCTGGGTTCGTACCTGGAAACGGCTCAGCCCGGATCCATCGCGGTGCTGTTCATTGACATCGACAACTTCAAGGTGATCAATGACAGTCTGGGTCATGGCGCCGGCGACCAGCTGTTGCAGTCGATGAGTGAGCGCCTTCGCTCGGTGGTGCGCGACCGCGACATGCTGGGCCGTTTCGGTGGCGACGAGTTCATCGTCATGCTTCGCGACGTCAGTGGCAGTTACGACCCGTTCGTGGTTGCTGAGCAACTGCGTGCCGAGATTGCACAGCCACTCACTATCGATGGGGCAGAACTGTTCGTGTCGGCGAGTATCGGCATCACCATCTCGGATCGCGAGGGTGTGACGACCACCGAGATGTTGCGCGATGCGGATGCCGCGATGTACCGCGCAAAATCTCGCGGTCGCGACTGCGTTGAAGTGTTCGCGCCCGGCATCCACGATGCCACGGTCCTGACGCTGCGCACCACCAACGAGTTGCGGCGTGGGTTGGAGCGCGGCGAGATCGTGCCGTACTACCAGCCGATTGTTCAGTTGGGAAATGGCCACCTCGTGGGTTTTGAAGTGTTGGCCCGGTGGCGGCATCCCGAGCGCGGGTTGCTCGGCCCGGATCAGTTCTTGCCGATGGCGGAGGAGACCGGTCTCATTGGCGAATTAGGCGCAGCGGTGCTGCGGTCATCGCTTGCGCAGCTGGGTCAGTGGCGCAACAGCACGCAGCGCTTTAGTGATCTGTCCGTGTCGGTGAACGTCAGCGTTCGCCAGCTGATGAGCAGTCAGCTGGTTGACATCGTTGCGGAGGCTTTGGCGGAGGCCGGTGTGTCGGCTGGTGCGCTGTGGTTGGAGATCACCGAGTCGGCGTTGATGGCCGATGTGAAGGCCGCCACCGTTGCCTTGCGCGAGTTGCGCAGCCTTGGCCTTCACCTGGCCGTTGATGACTTCGGCACCGGCTATTCGTCGCTGACCTATCTCAAGCGTTTCCCGGTGGAGGCAATCAAGGTCGACCGCACGTTTGTCAACGGGCTGGGCATTGATCAGGAAGACTCCACGATCGTGGAGGCGGTGGTGAACCTGGGCCACTCATTGGGGCTGTCGGTGGTGGCCGAGGGTGTCGAGACGCCGCTGCAACTGAACCGCCTGCGCGAAATAGGTTGCGACCGCGGCCAGGGGTACCTGTTCGGGCGACCGCGTCCCGCCGAACTGGTCGAAGCCGAATACTCGCTCGCGTAACTACGGTTCGTCGAGGTCTCACCCGTTGAGTGTCTAGTCGCCTTGCTTACGAGCGCGAAGGACGAAGACCGCGGGGCACAACGGGTCGCGCACGCGTTGGTCGTTCAGTTCGTGGACAACGTCGAGGCGGAAGTTGCTGCGCTCGAATGCCATGTAGAGCTCGGTGAAGGTGCTGCTGTTGGCGCCGTAGGCGGCGGTGGCCGTGTGGTCCTGCCCACTGAACATGGCGGCGACGGGGTGGCGCATGGCAACGACGAAGGGAGCACCCGGCTTCAACACGCGGTGCACTTGACGCAGGAGTCGAGGAAGGTCGTCGACGCCGCCGAGGGTGTGCGAGGCGACCACCAGATCGACCGAGGCACTGGTGGCGAAACCGAGATCGGCGAGGTCGCCCTGATGGCACTGGACGGTGATCTCGGCGTGCTCGGCAGCGGCGCGCACTGCCGCGATGGCTTGCGGATCGGGGTCGAGCGCCATCGCCTTTGCACCGGCCATCGCCGCAATGACCGAGTTGGGGGTGACGGAGCCACCGGGACCGGTGACGCCCAACTCAATCACACGCTTCCCGGCCAGATCGCCGCAGAGGCGCAGCTCGGATTCGTCAGCGACGTTGGCGCCGTACCAAATGCTCATGTACACATTGTGCCGCGTGTCGTGAGAGCCATGGCGGATACGGCGCAGCGGTAGTCTTTTACGTCATGACGTTCAGTGCCAAGACGTTCAGCGCGGGTGTCTTGCGCGGTGTGGGCGGGGTCGTCGACCATCGGCTCTCGCGTCGGCACCTGATCAACGAGTACCACCGCGGGCGCCTGCGTCAGGATCAGGTGTGCGACGCTCATCCGGAGCTGATTCGGGCGGCTCGCAATGTCGGCACGCCGGCCACCGTCGCCTGCCCAATCTGTCGTGAACAAGAGTTGCGCCTCATCACCTACGTGTTTGGTGCGCGGCTGCCCTCGCACGGCCGCTGTGTCAGCACCGCGGCTGAGTTGGCGAAGCTGAACGCGCGGCCCGACGAGCTCACCGCCTATGTCGTCGAGGCATGCGTCGGGTGCCGCTGGCATCACCTGCTTCGCGTCTTGCCGGTCGGCGCCCGCCGACCGCCGCGAGCACGCGCCACTTCCTGACGCCGATTGCCGAGCAGGACCCGGCCAGAGGGGCCTGGCGGTGGTTACCCATTAGAAGGGGCTGAGCCCCATACGGTTGCGCAGGCTGATGGCTTCGCCGACGTGGGCGTGGCCGTGGCTGATGACGGGCCATTGCACGAACCACCACAGCTGCTTGCCCGCCCACAGTGAGTAGAGCCAGGGGTACTCGTCAGGGTCGAGGCCAGCGCGGTTCGTCAAGCGATGCGAGGTGTTGGGTTCAATGTCGAGTACCAGTGAGCCCAATGGAGAGAGCCACTCGGCGGTGCCGTCGAACACGTCGGTTGCGTAGTGCAGCACTGACTCGGGTGAGACCAGTGCGGTGGCATCTCTGTTCTCCTGCTCGGCAAGGCCAACACCGGCGCCAGCGTCCTGCAGTCCCAACGCCTCGCGGTGCTCGAGGAAGATCGGCTTGTGGTTGCGGATGACCGCGTTGACGGCCAGGTCCTGGTGACGGGCGACGTGCAGCAGGAGGCCGGCCAGGGTGGTGCCGCCACCGTCGGCCTGTTCGTGCCAGCGGTCGGCGCGCACCAGGCGCACTACGGAGTCGAACAACTTCCCTCTCATTGACGAGAAGTCACTGATCATCCACTCATGAAGGTCCACTCCGGCAACCTACCGTTGCTCGCGAACTACTCCGTCACACCCTTCTGCCATGCTGCGACCATGACCTGTCCGGTGCCCACCCAAACTGCCAGCTGTTGCCCCGGCCGGGTGGCCGCGATCTCCCGCTACACTCACAAGGTCATATTGGCCCTGCCCCATTACGGGGCCCCGGGAAGCCCCCGGGTCCGAAGGGAGTTGCTACACGCATGATGCGTGCTTACGAATTCATGATCATCCTCGAAGGTGATCTCGACGAAGTTGCCGCACAGGCTTGGGTGAAGACCGTCACTGACGGCATCACCAAGGCTGGCGGAACTGTTCACGGCAAAGTCGATTGGTGGGGGCGTCGTCAGTACGCCTACCCAATCAACAAGAAGGAGTACGGCTACTACGCCGTCATGAACGTCATCGCACCCGGTGGCGCTCTCGACGAGTTCGAGCGCTCGCTCCGTATCGCGGACGATGTTGTCCGCCACAAGTTGCTGCGTCTTCCGGATGCCGAGGCGGCTCGCCGCGGCATGACGGTCGCGGCCTAGTCCCTTCCGGCGTTCGTACGCCTCCGCTTTCTGAACAAGGAGCAACCACCATGGCCGATAGCACTGTCACCATTGTTGGAAACATCACCCGCGACCCCGAGCTTCGTTTCACTGCCGGCGGAAAGGGCATCGCCAGTTTTGGCCTTGCCGTCAACCGTCGTTGGCAGCAGAACGGCGAGTGGCAAGAGAAGGTCTCCTTCTTCAATGTCACCGCGTGGGACACGTTGGGCGAGAACATCGCCGCGTCGTTGACGAAGGGCACTCGTGTCATCGTCACCGGCCGCCTTGAGCAGCGCGAATACGAGACCAAAGAGGGCGAAAAGCGCAACGTGGTCGAGATCGTCGCTGACGAGATTGGGCCGTCACTTCGCTGGGCCCGCGCCGAAGTCGAGCGCATCGCTCGCGATGGTGGCGGCAATAGCGGCGGTGGCAACAGCTCCAACGCCGGCGGCGGTGGTGGCTCCAGCAGTGGCAGCCGCGCACCCGACCCCGTGTACGGCGACGAAGAACCCTTCTAGAGGCATCGAGCCTCTTCTGATCGGCCGCGCCGGTCTATTTATTCGAGATTCATGCATCCTTCGAGATGTGACTGAAAGACACTGAAACCAAAATGGGTAAAGACAACAACACCAGCAAGAAGATCAAGCCGAGGGCGCCCAAAGATGGGGCCAACCCAAAGAAGTTCAAGAAGAAGACCAGCATCCTGCTGACGGACAAGATCGAGTACATCGATTACAAGGACGTCAACCTGCTGACCCGCTTCGTGAGCGACCGGTCGAAAATCCGCAACCGTCGGGTCACGGGCAACACCGTGCAGCAGCAGCGCGAGATCGCCAACGCGATCAAGAACTCGCGTGAGATGGCACTGATCCCGTACACCAAGCGCGTTGCGCAGACCCGCACGTCGCGCCCGCCGCGTGATGGCGACAACCGCCGTGGCCGTGACGAAGATCAGTCGCGTGAGCCTCAGGCTGCAGCGGCTGCCGTCGCCATAGAGAGCACCGAAGTCGAAGAGACCGGCGCTGACGACGAGGTGGAGGGGTGATGAAGCTGATCCTTCGTTCCGACCGTAAGGGCCTCGGCAAGCGCGGCGATGTGGTGGAGGTGGCCGATGGCCATGCTCGCAACTTCCTGCTGCCCAAGGGCCATGCCATCAAGTCCACCGAGGGTGCCGCGGCGCAGGCTGTTGCCATGCGTCGTGCCCGCGATCTACGCGACGCGCAGGACCGTGAGAGCGCACAGACCGTGGCTTCGGCCTTGGTCGCCAAGACCATCACGATTCCGGTGAAGGCTGGCGCCGAAGGCCGTTTGTTCGGCTCGGTCACCGCTGCCGATGTCGCGGCCGCCGTTGAGGCGCAGGCGCACATCGTGCTCGACCGCAAGAAGTTGCACGTCGACCACATCAAGACCACCGGCACCTACCAGGTGGCCGCGAAGTTGCACCACGACGTGGAGTTCCCGATCACTATTGAGGTCGTTGCCAAGTAGGCGAGTCGTCAGGCCTCAATATCCAAGGGTCAACGCACCGCTGCCTGCAGCGACGTCGTTCTCCACGGTGTTCTCCACAGCCCTGGTGGTTGCCGCTTGCGGTCGTCGCCGGGGCTGTGCTGTCTCTGCGCGCTGGATTTTATCCACAGACAATTCACAGGCAAACCACTCTTCAATCCACACGTTGATCCCCTATCTATCCCCAGGGCCAGTAAGGCAAGGTAGGTGCACCATGACTGTCACTTCTCGGGGGCTGCGCCTCCGGTCCCCATCGTCGTCCGGCTCGCTGGCGCTCGCTCGGCCGCCCGGTCGGGGGCTGCGCTCATGACCGACTTCCGGTCTGGTAACGCCCGCGATTCCGGCCGCGATCGACCCGCACCGCGGCGCGACAACGGTCGCGTGCCTCCCCACAACCTGAGCGCGGAGGAGAGCTTGCTGGGCGCGCTGTTGCTCTCGCGCGAGGTAGTTGGCCAGGTCAGCGAGCTCGGTGTGCAGGTCGAGCACTTCTACAAGCCGGCCCACCAGCACATCTACTCAGCAATTCGTGGGCTGATGGCCACCGGCCAGCCGGTCGACATCGTCACCGTTGCCGACGAGTTGCGCCGCAACGGGCTGATCGAGGAGATCGGTGGTTCGCAGGCGTTGCTCGAATTGCAGAACGCGACCCCTGCAATTTCCAATGCATCGCGCTACGCCAAGATCGTGCAAGACACCGCGGTGCTGCGTCGCCTGATCAGTGTCGCCGGCGAGATCACCGAGATCGCTTACATGGAGCCCGACGACGTCACCAAGGCGCTCGATGAGGCCGAGACAAAGGTGTTCGAGGTCGCCGAGGATCGGGTCATCGACTCGACTCGTCCGCTGTCGGATCTGCTGCCGCTGGCAATGGACAAGTTGCAAGAGACGTTCGAACGCGGCGACAGCATCACCGGTGCCGCCACCGGCTTCAACGACCTCGACGAAATCCTCTCCGGCCTACAACCAAGCACCCTGAACATCATCGGCGCGCGGCCTGCGATGGGAAAAACCGCGATCGGGTTGGGGATTGCTACGAACGTGGCGAAGAACACGCAGAAGCCGGTGTTGGTGTTCTCACTCGAAATGGGGCACGCCGAGCTGACGCAGAGAATCCTGTCCAGTGAGGCTGAGGTCGAGTCGCAGAAGCTGCGCAGTGGCCGGCTGGTGGAGGCCGACTGGACCAAGATCGGTCGCGCCATCAACCGCATCGACAGCGTGCCGCTGTACCTCGACGACAACCCGCGCGTGACCGTCATGGAGATTCGTGCGAAGGCCCGCCGGCTGAAGGCCCGCCATGGCGGCCTGGCACTGATCATGATCGACTACCTGCAGCTGATGAGCGGCGGCATGAACAGCGAGAACCGCCAGCTCGAGGTCAGCGAGATCAGTCGTGGTCTCAAGGTGCTGGCGCGCGAACTCGACGTGCCGATCATCGCCCTCAGTCAGCTCAGCCGCAACCTAGAGAGCCGCGCCGACAAGCGCCCCATGCTCGCCGACCTTCGCGAGTCCGGCTGCCTGACGGCGAAGACAGAGTTGGTGAGAGCCGACACCAACCAGCCGGTGACGTTGGGTGAGCTGGTCGCGCAGGGTGCCACCGACGTGCCGGTGTGGTCGCTCGACGAGCACTACCGGTTGGCGCAGGGCACAGTGACCAACGCGTTCAGCAGTGGAGTGAAGGAAGTGTTCCGCCTGCGCTTCGCCTCCGGTCGTGTGATTGAAGCGAGCGGCAATCACCCTTTCCTGTCACTCGATGGCTGGGTACGCGTTGAGGACATGAAGCTGGGCGATCGCTTCGCCGGCGCCGCTCGTGGCCCTGCGCTGATGGGAGCGCCAGAGCTTGTGAACTCCGACGATGGAATGCCCGCAACGGTGGCGGAGTACATCGCGCTCAAGCACCCCTCGTTCCACTCGCTCCGCCCGCCGGGCTGGTCGCGGGCTGAACTGTGCGGCGTCGCTGCGGTCACTGGTGATCAGTGGTTGGCGGACGTGGCTGGTTCGGACGTGTTGTGGGACAAGCTGGTGGAGATCGAACCGCTGGGCGAGATGGA
Source organism: Ilumatobacteraceae bacterium (assembly GCA_043740085.1). Classification (GTDB taxonomy): domain Bacteria; phylum Actinomycetota; class Acidimicrobiia; order Acidimicrobiales; family Ilumatobacteraceae; genus UBA668. The sequence continues at coordinate 9,497 of JAYUCY010000075.1, read as the reverse complement.
GGTGTTCGACGCGACCGTCGAGCCGCACCACAACTTCGTGGCCAATGGCCTGGTCGCCCACAACTCTCTTGAGCAGGATGCCGACGTCGTGATGTTTCTCTATCGCGACGAGGTGTACAACCGTGACTCGCCCGACAAGGCCAGCGCCGAGCTCATCATCGCCAAACACCGCTCCGGCCCTACTGGCGTCGCCAGGTTGGTGTGGCGAGGCCAGTACACCAAGTTCGGCAACGCTGCCCGCGGCGTGTAGTAGTTCGCAGCGTGCTCGTCGGTGCGGCGAAGGGTGGCGCCACCCATCGCGCGTGATTGACCGGCCGACACCGATGGCGATCTCGCGTGGGGCCGCGGGCGTATTCGGCGTCGCGCCATCGAACTGAAAGCCCACGTCACGCATTTGGAAGGGAAGTGACGCAGTGTGTCGGTGACCATCAGGGGCTCTGGCAAAGAAACGCGTCAGTTCGGCCAACAGGTAGGTTCGCGACCATGAACACGCGCCACTTGGAGCAGTCCCGCACGTTTCCCGTCAGTGTGGAGGCGGCGTTCCACCCCGTGCTCACGGTGCCGCTGCCGCGAATCTTTGGTCACCGTTACCTCGCGATCGCACCGATCGTCGACGTCACCGGCCAAGAGGGCGAGTGGGGGTCCGCTGTCGGGCAGACGCGCACCATCAAGTTGAGCGACGGCGGCACGATGCTCGAGACCCTCACGGTGATCGATCAGCCCAACCGATTTGGCTACACGATCGGCGATGTCAAGGGCATGATGAAGCCGCTCGTCGCCGCCGCCTCGGGTCTCTGGTCATTCGAGCCCGAAGGAGATGGCGTTCGGATCACGTGGAGCTGGGACGTCACACCCACGAAGTATCTCGGCCGCGCCGCGATGCCGGTGTTCGCGAAGCTGTGGTCCGGCTACGCCAACCAGGCCATGGACGAGATCGCAAAGATCCTGAACGCCAGCTAGTCGACGCGATCGAACGGAGGTCGAGGCATCGTTGGCCGAGGTCTCGCTGAGCACTGAGTCGAGGACAGCGAGTTGAGTGTCGAGGTGAGTGCAAGGCGGCGAATGTCAGCCTGTGACGTCGACCGTGATATCCAACGCCACATCGAGGGTTGGGCTGGATGAGGTGAGCCATCCGATGCTGAGGAGATCGATTCCCGTCGCCGCGATTGCCTCGGCGGTCGCTGGACGAATACCACCCGACGCTTCGACGACGATTCGACGCCCGACACGCGCTTCGGCCGCCCGCACCCGACCGACAGCAACAGCCAAATCCTCGAGGGTGAAGTTGTCGAGCAGTACCGCGTCGATGGGGAGAACGAGCACCTCGTCGAGTTGCGCCAGGGTGTCGACCTCCACCTCGATCTTGACCAGGTGACCAATTCGCCCACGCAGACGACCGACCGCGGCCGCGATCCCACCGGCGACCGCGATGTGGTTGTCCTTCACCAGCACGGCATCGGCGAGCCCGAAACGGTGGTTCGACCCACCACCCATGGCGACGGCCCACTTCTCCAGGGCGCGCAGCCCAGGGGTTGTCTTGCGTGTGTCTGCCACCGAGACACCGTGGTGAGCAACAGCATCGACCACCGCACGAGTTGCGGTAGCGATGCCCGAAAGATGGCCGAGCACATTGAGACTCGTACGCTCTGCCGTCAGGATGGCGCGAGCTGGGCCCGAAAGGGTTGCGAGTACGGCACTGGCAGCGACTCGGTCACCATCGGCTGCGTGCAGGCTGACCTGCACGGCAGAGTCGTACAACGTGAAGGCACGCGCCGCCATCACCAAGCCCGCCACGACTCCGGGCTCGCGGGCGATCAGTTGTGCCGTCGTCGCTGCGTCGGCCGGCACGATCGCATTGGAGGTGATGTCGCCAGCCTGGCCGAGGTCCTCCAACAGCCACTCGCGCACCTGCGGCTCCCACAGCAGCGGATTCATTGCGCCACCGCCATGGGGGTCGCAAGCGGGCTTGAGGAGAGCACGATCTGCCCATCGACCAGGCGAATATCGATGTGTCGCGACCACTCCGGCAGTGTCATCGGGAAGTCGAGTCGGTGGTGCGCACCGCGACTCTCGGTGCGGGCGAGGGCGGCGTGAGCGACGAGGCGCGCTGCCAACAGCAGGTTGCCGGTCTCGGGATCGAGACCGCGGGCATCGAGATCGTCGAGTCGTTCCACCGCCTCGGTGAGACCGGCCTGATCGCGCATCAGCCCAACCTTCCTCCACATCAGTGGGCGCACGATGGCCGCCACAGTGCGACAGCGCCCCGGATCGGTGACGACTGCGCCGACCGCCCTGCCCGTGCAGGCGGGAAACCGCCGAGGGATCTCGGAATCTGCCGCTGCTGCGGCACCTGCACGCGCTCCAAAGACCAGCGCCTCGAGAAGGCTGTTGCTGGCGAGACGGTTCGCCCCGTGCACACCGGTCGCGGCTACCTCACCGGCGGCGAATAGCCCAGCGACGTCAGTGCGACCATCGAGCGTTGTTGCCACACCACCCATGTGATAGTGCGCAGCCGGGCTGACAGGAAGCCTGCCAGTGCGCAGGTCGATGCAGTGCGCGCGGCAGGCCGCTACCGCGGTGGGGAACCGACCCGCGAGCCGATCGCCGATTGGTGTGATGTCGAGGAAGACGTCGTGCCCGGCGAGGCGGTGCGTCGCGATTCCGCGGGCAACGATGTCGCGAGGGGCAAGATCTCCGGCGGGGTGCCAGTCGGTGGCGATTCGTCGCCCGGTCTCGTCTACTAGCACTGCGCCATCGCCTCGCAGGGCCTCCGTCAGCAGTGGCAGCGGGTCGACGCATGCGGCGGCGAGTGCAGTTGGGTGGAACTGCACAAACTCCAGATCGCGCAGCGTGGCGCCAGCTCGCGCTGCCAGGCTGAGGCCGTCGGCGGTGGCCTCAGGGGGGTTGGTGGTCATCTCGAACAGTCGGCCGCTGCCACCCGTCGCAAGCACGACCGCTCCGGCCGCGTACCTCCTGACACGACCGTCGCGGTCGACGATCGATGCGGCGCACACTCGCCCGCCGTCCACGTGCAACTCGACCACGGTGCAGTGCTCTTCGATGCTGATCGCCGGGTTGCGATGCACGGCCAGTCGCAACGTGTCCAGCATCGCTGTACCCGTAGCGTCGGCGGCGTGCAGCACGCGTCGAACCGAGTGTGCGGCCTCACGGGCAAGGTCGAGGGTGCCATCGGGGGTGCGGTTGAACGCGGCACCCAACTCAACGAGCCTGCCGGCCCGGTCTGGGCCCTCGGTCGTGAGAATGCGAACAGCCTCCTCGTCATTCAGCCCGCCACCGACAGCGACGGTGTCGCGAGCGTGTAGTGCCGGTGAATCGTCGGCCGCCAGCGCGACTGCAATGCCTCCCTGTGCATACGCAGAATTGCCACTGCCGAAGTGCAGCTTGCTGACGACAGTCACCCGTGCGGGCGCCGCCGCCAGCGCAGCCGAAAGCCCGGCCACACCGGAGCCGATGACGAGCACGTCGGTGGACGTGTCGTCGCCAGTCGCGTTGTCGCTGGCCCGTGTCATCGCTGGCCAACGCTCAGCATGCGGTCGAGTGCCAGTGCGGCGCCTTCGACCACGTTGTCGGGAACGAGTACCTCGTGCGTCATCGTCGCCAGCGCATCGCGTATGCCGACGAGCGTGATTCGTTTCATGTGCGGGCAGAGATTGCACGGCCGCACCCACTCGACATCAGGGTGCGCCGCGGCCAGGTTGTCCGCCATCGAGCACTCGCTGATCAGGGCGACGCGGCGAGGCCGCCGCCGCGAGATCCAGTCGGCCATCGCACTCGTCGAGCCAACAAAGTCCGCCTCTGCGGTCACGTCGGTCGGGCACTCAGGGTGCGCCACAATTGCCACCTCATCGCCGTACGTCGCGCGTAGGTCGCGCATCTGCCCGCCGGTGAAACGCTCGTGCACCTCGCAGGCACCTGTCTCCCAGGTGATGATCTCGACGTTCGTCTGCTGTGCGACGTTGGCTGCGAGGTAGCGGTCGGGTAGCAGCAACACTCGCGGCGCGCCCAGTGACTCGACCACCGCTGTGGCGTTGGCCGAGGTGCAGCAGATATCGCTGGCGGCCTTCACCTCGGCGGTTGTATTCACGTAGGTCACGACAGGCACCCCGGGGTGCCGAGCGCGCAGCATCGCTACGTCGGCGGCGGTGATTGAGCTCGCGAGGCTGCACCCAGCTCGAAGGTCGGGAAGTAACACGGTCTTGTCTGGCGAGAGCACCTTCGTGGTCTCTGCCATGAACCGCACGCCCGCCATCACCACGACATCAGCATCCAGGCTACGCGCCCGCTGAGCGAGCAGCAGGCTGTCACCACGCACGTCGGCGACTGTGTGGAAGATGTCAGACGTCATGTAGTTGTGCGCCAGGACCAGCGCATTGCGCGACTTCTTCAGCGCCTCGATTTCGTCGATCAGAGGCTGCAGCGCAGCGCGTTCCTCGGGCGGAATGCCGACATCACGCCTGACAATGGTGTCGCTGCTCATCGTTGGATCCCTTCAATGCTCATTGTGAGCATATTTGTAGTCAAGATGAGTATAACAACGGGTGGTAGGTTTGCCCGTGGCCACTGAACTGGTCGTTGAACTGGTCGTTGAACTGGTCGTTGGTCAGTGATGGGCCGAGTGTCAGTGGTCGGCCGAGTGTCAGCCGAGTGGTCAGCGGCGGCCGGGCAGGTTCATGCCGCTGGCGGGGCGCTCTCGCAAAACCTCACGGCGGAAGCGGAACAGTTCGGCCGGGCGGCCACCGGTATTGGCCGACCGCACGCCCGTGCCCTCCACCAGTCGCGCGTTCTCCACCAGGCGGCGGAAGTTTTGCTTATGCAGCGCAACACCAATGAGCGCCTCAACGACCTGCTGCAGGGCCGACAGGGTGAACGCTGCCGGTAACAGTTCGAAGACGACCGGCCGGTAGGTCAGCTTGCCGCGCATCCGGCCGAGCGCACTGGCGAGCACCCTTCGATGGTCCAGCGCCATCGGCTCCCCGCCCGCCGCCGCAAGGAAGCCGGCCTCGAACAGCAACTCGTAGCGCTCCAGGCTGCGCACAGGGTCCCACGGCGCGCCGGCGGTCGACCAACACATGTCGGCGCGCTCCAGGCGGCCAGCGTTCTCCTCATCGTCGGCGCCGGTTGAACAGAACAGTTCGATGGCCGATCGGATCGCGTTGCCACCGGCCGATTCCGAGCCAGCGCGTCGGTCCTCCCAGGGGAGCAGCTCGTAGATGTCGTGCCACTCCGCCGCGGCCGCGTCGCGCCGCGCCGCCGAGCTGTCGGGTACGAATGCGAGGTAGGCGATGGAGAGCCGTCGCTCGCCGAGCTTGGCCGCCGCAGCATCTCGATCGATGTCACCGAAGGTGTAGAGCTGTTCGACAAAGCCAAGCGGGACGCCGGTGAGTTCCTGCCCCCAGCGCCGCATCGCACGATCAAGCGTGCGATCCATGGACGGGTCGAATGCGCCGGATGGAAGCGCAGCGCGACCGATGCGTTCCACGGTCAGCACTTGAGGGCGACCTGCATGGAACGCCACGATCACAGCGCTCAGCTCGACAACCACCGACATCGAACTCGAAGTCGACGCGCGCGCCTTGCCCGAGGCCAAGGTGGAACGGGCGCGAGATGCGGTGGCGATCCGCCCATCGTGCCAGCTCCGGCATCAATCCGCAGACCTTCGCTGCGGACGGGCCGCAACCGAGCCCGACAGCGACCTGATGGAGGGTTCCGGTGACCTACGGAGCGGTTGGAACCCTCCGCTGGGGAAGTGAGTGTCAGCGAACGGGTTCGGCGACCAACGGTTGCCAGACGGTGATCGTCGGCGGGTGTTGTTCGAGGTCGGGTGCGGGGTTGGCCACGATCGCTGCCGCCCGTGCCTTCTCCTCGTCGGTGAACGCTCGCAGGCTGTGGCAGAATTCGACCATGTTGCCGCTGGGGTCGGTGATGTAGATGCTGACGCAGAACTCGTGGTTGACCTCGAGCACGGTCTGCCCATGGCTACGCCAGCGGTCGCGGTGGCGAGCCAGTTCGTCGAGCGACGACGCGTTGAACGCAATGTGGTTCACCCACACCGGCAGGCCATGCGACTTGTTGATGTCGACGGGGAATTCAGTGCCGATGGCAGGGTCGTGGATCTCCCAGAACGCCATCATCCCGGACTCGCCATTGGGCGACTCGTCGGTGGCATAGAAGAAGTGCTTACTGAACCCGGTGACCACGCCCTCAGCGTTGGGCGGGTTCGGGGCGGCGACCACCTTCACGAGGTGAAAGCCCATCACCTCGGTATAGAAGCGGTGGGTGACCGCAGCGTCATGAGTGGCGAGTGCAACGTGGTGAAACCCCATGCCGGAATTGTCGCGCCGTTGCGCAACCCTCGGCGTACCGGAGGCAGACTGGGGGCATGTTCCTCGGCAAGGACCTCATTGTGTGGATGCTGCTGGCGCTTGGCGGCGCGCTGTTTGCTGGCAACCTGCTAGCCGTCGTCCGCCCGCCGGTGTCGCCCAAGCAGGACGGCGACCTCACACACGCACCCCGTGCCCGCAGCCTGACCATGGCCGCGATCGGCCTGGTTGTGGCCCTGGCGGCGCTGGCCGCACTGATCGCTCGCTAGTCGCTCTACACAACGGCTCGGTGTCGCCCTGGCGCAGGTTCACGACGCCTCGGCAGACGCGCTTGCACACGGACCCGCTTGCGCCGATTCAGCAGCCGAGATAACGTTGTAAACGTTATCGACAACGATTTCAGGGCGAGAATGCAGTCTGGCAGACGGAGAGCGCATGTATGAGCGAGCGACAATTGGTGATGTTGCCGAGCAGGCGGGCGTGTCCATTGCAACCGTCTCGCGGGTGGTCAATGGCCGTTACGGCGTCGCCCCCTCCACGTTTGATCGCGTGAAGGCAGTCATCGACGACCTTGGCTACGAGACCAGCCTGATCGCACGCAGCTTGCGTTCGCAACGCACCAATGTGATTGGTGTGCTGGTCGCCGACATCGAGCCATTCAGCGCCGAGGTGCTGAAGGGTGCGTCCAACGCACTGCGCGGCACCGACTACGAGCTGATCGTCTATTGCGGCGGACATAACGGTGAGCTCGTCGGGTGGGAGCGACGGTATCTCTCGCGGCTGAGCGGGACGTTGGCCGACGGCACCGTGCTGGTGACACCCACGGTTGCCGACGTGTCGCTGAACCAGCCCGTGGTGGCCGTCGATCCGCAAACCGGCGCCTCATCGTTCCCCACCTTCGCGTCGCAGAACTTTGAGGGCGCGCTGGCCGCTACCCGACATCTGCTCGAGCTCGGTCACCGACGGATCGGCTTTCTTGGTGGTCGGCGCGACCTCGAGTCTGCCAAGGCGCGCGAGCGGGGTTACCGCGCCGGTCTCGACGAGGCGGGAATCGAGTTCGACCCTGAGCTGGTGTTGGAGGGTGGCTTCAAGGAGGCGACCTCCGAGGGGCCGGCGCGTCAGCTGCTCTCATTGGCGCAGCGTCCGACTGCGATCTTCGCCGCCAACGATCTCTCGGCGATTCAGACGATGCGCACCGCCGCCGCCCTGGGCCTCGCCGTGCCCCACGATCTGTCGGTCATCGGGTTTGACAACGTACCCGAGTCGGCGACTACCAACCCGCCACTCACGACGGTCGACCAATCCATCCAGGGGCTCGGATTCGCAGCCGTGAGAACCCTGATCGAATTGATCGAGCGGCCCGAACTGCGCCAACAGGCCCCGGCACATGTCGCGTTGCCGACGACACTGGTAGTTCGCGGGTCCACCTCCGCAGCCCACCCCACACCATTCAGTCAACACATCACATGATCATTGAAGGAGCACACTGATGTCCGAGTTCTTCGACACCGTAGAGGTCATTCGTTACGAGGGGCCCGACTCCGACAACCCGATGGCCTTCCGCTGGTACGACGCCGACCGGGTGGTCGCTGGACGCACAATGGCCGAGCACCTGCGCTTTGGTGTCTGCTACTGGCACACGTTCGCGTGGGACGGCTTTGACATCTTCGGTGCCCCCACCATGGACCGCCCTTGGCACCCCAGCCAGAACCCGTCGCTGGACCCGATGGTGGCCGCAAAGATGAAGATGGACGCTGCGTTCGAGTTCTTCTCGAAGCTCGGTGCGCCGTTCTTCTCGTTCCACGACGTCGACATCGCCCCCGCTGGCGCCACGTTTGCCGAGAGCTGCCGCAATCTCGACGAGATGGTCGAGATCGCCGAAGGCCACATGGAGCGCACCGGCATCAAGTTGCTGTGGGGCACCACTAACTCCTTCTCACATCGCCGGTTCATGGCCGGAGCGGCAACCAACCCGGACCCGGCTGCGTTCCGGTATGCCGCTGCACAGGTTGCGCACTGCATGCGCGCGACCAAGCGGCTGAACGGCGCCAACTACGTGCTGTGGGGCGGTCGCGAGGGCTACGAGACGCTGCTCAACACGGACCTGAAGCGCGAGCTCGACCAGTTCGGACGCTTCCTCAATCTGGTGGTGGAACACAAGTATGCGATCGGTTTCGAAGGCGCGCTGCTCATTGAGCCCAAGCCGATGGAGCCCACCAAGCACCAGTACGACTACGACGTCGCAACGGTCTATGGCTTCCTGAAGAAGTACGGGCTGGAGAACGAAATCAAGGTCAACATCGAGGTCAACCACGCCACGCTGTCCGGCCACGACTTCCAGCACGAGGTCGCAACCGCGGTCAACAACGGCATCTTCGGTTCCATCGATGCCAACGCTGGTGACGACCGTCTCGGCTGGGACCTCGATCGCTTTCCCGTCTCCGTCGAGCAGATGACGCTGGGCATGCTGGAGATCTTGCGCGGTGGTGGGTTCACCACCGGTGGCTTGATGTTCGACTGCAAGTTGCGCCGCCAGTCGGTGTCGCGCGACGACCTGTTCATCGCTCACGTCGGTGGCATGGACACGATGGCCCGTTCGCTGTTGGCCGCCGCGGCCATCATCGAAGGCGGCGAGCTCGACGCCCACCGCGCCGCGCGCTATGCCGGCTGGGATCAGGCGCACGATGTGCTCGCTGGCACGGTGTCGTTGCAGCAGATGCACGACGACTTGGTGGCGAACAACGTCGAGCCGACCCATGTCAGCGGCCGTCAAGAGTTGCTGGAGGGCCTGGTCGCCCGCCACATCGAACGCATTCGCTAGCTACTACACCTTTCGGCCACGAAAGGCGACAGCGTGCGCGGCACGCCGAGAAGGGCACGCCCGTCGAACCCGTGGTCGTGCGCGACAGCCTGCAACGGAGGGTTCCAACCCCTCCCCAGGGCACCGAAACCCTCCATTGGATCTGAGCCCATCACTCATGCATCGAGCTTCCGGGCCAGCGGCGACCAGGTCTGCGGCGACGAGCAGATCAAGCTGCGACGAGGGTGACGTACTGGGTCGCTGACCGACGCCCTCGCGAAGTTCCAATCAATGAGCTATACGAAGTGGGTGATGACCATGGTGATCAGCGCAGCCGCGATGACGAAGGCGGCGAG
>JAYUCY010000074.1:0-9143 GCA_043740085.1 Ilumatobacteraceae bacterium | reverse complement strand
CGCTGCAGTCACGACAGTTCATCAACGCCATCAACTTCGTCGCTGGCACTCCGGGCAAGGGCGACGGGCGCACCACCGAGCAACGACTGGCCGACGGGCTCGTCATGCTGTGCGATGCTCTGGCCAAGGGTGAGGTGAAGGGCGGCCGCGAACGCCCGACGGTGCTGTTGGTCTTTGATGTTGAGGCTTACTTGGGTGAGACCGACACCCCGGCCCGCACCGCAAACGGCGACCGGATCCCTGCCTGCGTCGCGCGTCATCTCGCAGAGAACGCTCACTTGCAGCGCGTCACCCAAGCGGGGTCGCGCATTCTTGATCTTGGCAACGTGATGCGGCTAGCAAGCGACGACCAGTACCGGGTCCTGTTGGTGCGCGATGGTGGCTGCCGCTGGCCAGGCTGCGAGATTCCCGCTGCCTGGTGTGAAGCCGACCACCTGGTTCCGTACCCGGCGGGGCCCACCGATCTTGACAATTTGGTGCTGTGGTGCAGCCATCACCATCACGAGAAGCATCGCCCAGGCGTGCATGTGCTTGGCGATGCTCACTCACTGCGGATACAACTGGCCAACGGCACGGTCGTCGACTGCACTCAACGAAGAGCGTCGGCGGCGGCCTGACGCCCACAGCACTGAGAACAACTCAACCCTGAGACAACTCAACCTGTGGGAGAGCGCGCCGATGGCGCGCTCGTCGGCGCGCTCGTCGGCGCGCTCGTCGGCGCGTCCGGGCGGCGACTTGCGCAGATGGCCCCGAGATCGGTTCAACTACGACACGGTCCATACGTACCCTCCAGGCTCTGGGTCGAAAGGTGACGTGGAGCTTGGCTCTCCGGAGGCCGCTGACGTGCACCGGGACGCGACGCTGGGTGTAGCAGACTTCGGGCATGGCTGATTCCGGTCTTGCGTACCTGTCCGCGGTTGATGCGCTCGCAGCGATGCGTTCGAAGGCGCTATCACCAGTTGAGTACCTCGACGCGTTGATTGAACGAATCGAGCGACTGGAGCCGACCTTGAACGCAGTGGCGGACCGCCGTTACGACGAGGCACGAGCAGAGGCCAAGGATGCGGCCGATCGCTACGCACATGGCGCGGCCCGGGCACTGGAAGGGTTGCCAGTTGCGGCGAAAGAGGAGCACCCGATGGTTGGCCGCGTGTGGTCACAGGGCTCGCTGGTGTTGGCCGATGAGATCGCGCCGCTTGACCACCCGATCATCGAACGTATTCAAGACGCGGGCGGCGTCATCCACATTCGCACGACGACGCCTGAGTTCTGCTGCGCGCCGTACTGCCACAGCCGACATTGGGGAGTCACCCGCAACCCCTGGAACACCGAGTACTCGCCCGGCGGTTCCTCGGGCGGTTCCGGCGCTGCGCTTGCTGCCGGGTACGCGCCGCTGGCAACCGGCTCTGACATCGGTGGCTCGATTCGAATTCCTGCCTCGTTGAGCGGTGTGATTGGGTTCAAGCCGCCGTGGGCACGCGTACCGGCGTTGCCGCCGTACAACCTGGATCAGTACTGCCACGACGGGCCGCTGGCGCGCACCGTTGATGACTGCGCGCTGTTGCAGGATGTGATCTCGGGCAGGCATTGGCGAGATGGCGTCGCCCTGGCCGATCCGCCGCAGGTGCTCGGCGCCGGGAGCGATGTGCGCGGTCTGCATGTTGCGCTGTGCATTCGCCTCGGCGACTGGCCGCTCGACGAGGGAGTGGAGGCGAATACTCGTGCCACCGCGGCAGCGCTCGTCGCCGCCGGCGCGATCGTGGAAGAGGTGGCGTTGCCGTGGACCGTCGGCCAAATCTGGACCGCCGCGCAGGCGCACTTTGCCACCATCATGGCGGCGGGAATCGCAGCGGTCGATGAAGCGCATGGCGAGCTACTCAGCGACTACACGCGGGCGTTCGCAGCTGAGACGAATGCGCCTGGGCTTGGCTTCTACGAAGGACTGGAACTGGAAGGTCGACTGTGGGAGCCGTTGGGTCAGCTCTTCGAACGCGCCGACGCGTTGTTGTGCCCGACGATGGCGACCTCTGGCTACATCGCCGGCCAGCCGTACCTCGGTTCGATGGAGGTCGGCGGTTCGATGGTCAGCCACAACATTCTCGGGGCGATGACCCTGCCGTTCAATATCCTCAGCCGTTGCGCGGTGCTGTCGGTGCCGTCGGGCCTTGCCGCGAACGGCGTACCAACCGGGGTGCAGGTGGTGTCGCGTCCGTACGACGACGTCACCGCTTTTCGAGTGGCCGGCGCCCTGGAAGCCAACGGCGCAGGGTTTGGTTCGCAGAGCTGGCGCCCGCCGATCGGGTGAGCTAAGCGCCGAAGGGGCGCAGCATCGAGCGCGAGATGATGTGCCGCTGGATTTCGCTGGTGCCGTCCCAGATGCGATCAACTCGTGTGTCGCGCCACATGCGCTCCAGCGGCAATTCGTCCATCAGGCCCATGCCGCCGAGAATCTGAATGGCCTCGTCGGTGACGAACTGGCACATCTCGCTGGAGAACACCTTGGCCATTGCCATGTCTTCGTCGGTGGCCTTGCCCTTGGTATCGAGCGACGCTGCGCGCAACGTCAGCAACTCGGCGGCTTCCAACTGCGTGCGCATGTCGGCCAGCTTGAACGAGACGCCCTGGAATTTGCCGATCTGTTGGCCGAACTGCTCGCGCGTGGCAGCCCACTCGGTGGCGATGCCCAGCGCGCGACGGGCCCGGCCCACACAGACGGCCGCCACCTGCAGACGCGTGCTGCCCAGCCATTGGTTGGCCGCATCAAAGCCACGGTGTTCCTCACCAAGAATGCTGCTGGCGGGCACGCGACAGTTATCAAAGTTGATGATGAGGTTGTGGTAGCCGCGGTTGGAGACGCACTTGTAGCCCTCCACCACCTCGCATCCGGGGGTGCCGAAGTCGACCAGGAAACCGGTGATGCGCTTCTTTGGTCCGCGGCTGGTGTCGTCCTCGCCAGTCGCTGCGAAGAGGATCACATAGTCCGCGAGGTCGGCATGACTGATGAAATGCTTCACACCGTTGATCACGTAGTCGTCGCCATCGCGCACGGCGCTGCACTTCATGCCGCGCACATCGCTACCCGCGTCGGGTTCGCTCATCGCCATGCAGTCCACCCGCTCGCCACGAATGGTGGGCAGCAGGTACTCCTCGATCTGGTCACCCTCACACGCGCGAAGGATGTTGGACGGGCGCGCCACGATGTACTGCAGCGCGTACGAGGTGGCACCGAATTCGCGGTCCACCAGCGTGGTACCGAAGGTGTCCAGCCCGCCGCCGCCCAGCTCGGCGGGCATGTTGGCCGCGTAGAGCCCGGTGTCGAGCGCGCGCTGCTTGATCTGCTGCACGAGTTCCGGTGGTACGGCGCACAGTTGCTCGACGAGCGCCTCGTGTGGCATCAGTTCCTTCTCCGTGAAGGAACGGACGGTGTCGACGATCATCTGGTGCTCGTCGGACAGTTCGAAATCCATGTGTGCTCCTGTAGATCGTTCAGTGTCGGCTTGTCGTTCAGTGACGCGGTGCAGGCAGGCGCATCACGCTGCCAACTTGAGATGGGGTGGGAAAGGCTGCGTGCGCGGCGGCGATGGCGACGAGCGCAGCAGCGACCGCGGGAAGAATCGCAACAGAGCGACCGGCGGCCACGTCGACGTGCACCAACATCTGCTCGACGGTGCACAACGTCGCTTCGGTGTCACCGTGCAGCATGGAGTGCAGCAGATGCACCCGCTTCGCGTCGACGCCCAAGAGTTGCGTCGTGAAGGCGATGGGCTCGTGCACGTCAACTTCGAGCAGATAGTGGATGTGCGTCTCGACGGTGAAGAAGCTGTGGCCAGCCGCCCGGTACGCCTCGTCATCACCGATGTAGCGAAAGAGTGCGTCACTTGCCCAGCCAGCAGCGGTGAGGTACGCCGCCTCGGTCATGTGGCCGTTGTAGTCGACCCAATCCGGCTCGACCCGAGTGCGGTACAGCTCGAGGGGTACGGGAACTTGGTCGCCGGGCCGCCAGACCAGCGCGCCGCTGGCGAAGCGCAAAGCTTCGTGATGGGCGATCGCGCGACCTGCGCCAGTGTTGGTGGCGCGCAGGGCGCGCATGACCGCGAGCAGGACGTCGGGCTCGCCGTCGGTGAGCTGTGCCAAACCCTCGCCAAGTTGCCACCGTTCGAGGGCGCTGACGTCGGCGCCAACGGGCTCCATCCCGAGCGACCGGTAGAACGCGGCAAGTTCGGTGATGTGCGTCCCGTCGATCTCGACCAGTGGCAGCAGGTGAATGGGGGAGCAGCCGCGTGCGGTTGCTTCCGTCGCGATGAGTCCGCTGCCCGCCGGCGTCGTGCCAGCGACCACCTGAATCACAGCGGCCGACGCAAGGTCTGCCGGGCCGGCCGACACTCGTAGTCGGTCAAGACTGGCGCCCGGAAAGAGGCCCAATCGCTGTGCGCTGGGCCACAACGCAGCAACGGCATCGCAAAGTGTGGAATCATCCACCACCACATCGAGACCTGAGGCGAGGAACCGAGTGGCCCACTCGGCAGCCCGGCTTCCACCTCCGGTCACGGCGACGAATGTCATAGACTAAATATACATTCAGGATTGGATCTGCTGCGATGCCGCGACCCCGACTCGACCATGTTCGCAAGGCGCAGATCCTTTCTGCTGCGGCCGAAGTGCTGTCTGAACGCGGTTACGCGAATTCGCGAGTGGTCGACATCGCCAAGGCCGCCGGCATCAGTCCAGCAGCGATCCTGTATTGGTTCGATGGCAAGGACGGGCTGCTTGCCGAGGCGCTTCGACTTCGCGAGCAGGAGTTCCACAAGCGCTACACGGCTAGGGCAGAAACGAAGGCCACCGCCAGTGAACGGCTGCGGGTGTTGGTGGAAGCCATGTTGCACCACTACGACTGGAAGTTGTGGATGGAGCTCTGCGTCCTGGCCTTGCGCGACAAGGCCGCCGCAGCCGAGCGCGACCGCCTGGATCGTCGCTGGCGCGCTGCGCTGCGCGGCGCTATTCGTGAGGGGCAGCTGTCGGGTGAGTTCGCAGCATCCGACGCCGATGAGACGATGTTTGTACTCGCCGCCTTGCTCGATGGACTGTCGCCGCTGCTGGTGTTGAAAGCGAAAGGCGTCACCAAGGATCGCGTCGAGCGTGTGTGGCTGGGTGAGGCCTCACGCCTGCTCGGCCCCGGCTTCGATGCCAGCCCACTCAAGCGAACGCGCTAGCGACACTCCGTTTTCAACGACCTTGGCCGATGTGACGGCCGGAGTGCGAGGGCACCGGCAGCGCGTGGTGGTGCATTGCAATAGCGGCCAAGTTCGCGAGGATCGTCTCGCTGGCGGGGGAGGCCTTGTCGACCTTGGTGTCAACGTGCAACATCATGTGCTCGGCCGTGGCGACAAGTGCGTCGTCAGCCGATCGATGCATTGAAGTGAACAATCGCATTCGCTTCTCATCGAACGACATCAGCTGCACGGTGCAGTAGAGATGCTCGCCACCGCGGGCCTGCCCGACATAGTTGATGTGGCTCTCGACAGTGAAGAAGCTGTGCCCGCCGGCGAGATAGTCGGCGTCCATGCCAATGAGCCGAAGGAAGCGATCGCCGGTTTCGCTGGACAGTTGCATGTAGCGGCTGTCGTTCATGTGGCCGTTGTAGTCCACCCAATCGCGTGGCACCTGCACGTCGTGGAGACGCATGGGGCCGTTGGCGGGGTCGGGTGCCACGCCGTTGTCGCCCAGCCGGTCGAACAGCTGGCGCTCGTACCGGTCGAGCACTTGACCGGCGCCGTAGTCCTGGCCGCGTAGACCCTGGATGACCGCGATCAGACAGTCGTCGCGCACTACTTCCAGCTCGCGAACGGTTGCCCCTGCCGCTTGCTCGTCGCTCTGCGCGACCAACGTGTCGAGCAACTCATCGGTGAGCTCGGGAACGTCGGTGAGCTTCGACCACGGCCACTGCAAGGCTGGGCCGAATTGGGCCATGAAGTGGCGCATGCCGGCCTCGCCGCCGGCGATGCGATAAGTCAGCAGCGTGCCCATGAAGCTCCACCGCAGCCCGGGGCCGAAGCGGATTGCGTCGTCGATCTCCTCAGCGGTGGCAACGCCATCGTTGATCAACCAGAGCGCCTCGCGCCAGAGCGCTTCCATCAGCCGGTCCGCGACGAAGCCGTCGATCTCCTTGCTCAGCCGCAGGGGGTGCATACCCAGCGCCGTATACACCTCGACCGCGCGGTTCTTGGTGGCCTCGCTGGTCAGCGCTCCACCGCAGATCTCCACCAGCGGCATGAGATAGACGGGATTGAACGGGTGCCCAACGACTAGTCGCTCGGGATGGGTCATGCCCTGCTGCATTTCGCTGGGCAACAGGCCCGAGGTGCTGGACCCGAACACCACATCGGGGCTGGCGACAGCGCTAGCCCGCCGAAGCAGATCTTGCTTCAATTCCATTCGCTCGGGAGCGCTTTCCTGCACGAAGTCGACACCGATGGCAGCTTCTTCAGGCGTGGCGACGAACGTGAGCGTGCCCTCGGTGGGCAGCGTGCCGGCGACCAGCTTGTTCGTGGCGCGGCGTGCGTTGGCGAGCACTTCGCCGACCTTGCGCGGCGCCTCTGGGTCTGGGTCGTACATACGAACATCGACGCCATTCAGAAGGAAACGTGCGGCCCACCCGCCACCAATGACGCCACCGCCGAGAATGCCAGCACATGAGAGACCGGGGATGGGGCTCATCTCAGCGTTTCACCAAGTTCAGCTGGTCGCGCACGGCCTGCGGGCTCATCACGCGCACGTTCATGTTTTCCAAAATGTTGCGCGCCTTCTCCACCAGGCGAGCGTTGGTGGCCAGCTCGCCAGGGCCGGCGTACAGGTTGTCTTCCAAACCGACGCGCACGTTGCCCCCGGCGAGCGCCGCCATGGCGACGAATGGCAGCTGCCTTCGACCGATGGAGAAGCCGCTGAAAACACAGTCGTTGGGCAGGTTGTTGACCATGGCCATGAACGTGGTGGGGTCGTCTGGCGCGCCGTAGGCGATTCCCATACACAGCTGGATCATCACGGGGTTGTCCAGCAGGCCATCGCGGACCATCTCCTTGACCTGCACCAGGTGGCCGGTGTCGAAGACTTCGAGCTCCGGCCGCACGCCCAACGCCTGCACCTGCTTGGCCATGCTGCGCAGCACGCCTGGCGTGTTGACCATGATGTAGTCCCCGCCGGAGGCGAAGTTCATCGTGCCGCAGTCGAGCGTGCAGATCTCGGGAAGGATGGCGCGCACGTGGTCCAGGCGCTCGGTGGCACCCACCATGTCGGTGCCATCGGGGTTTGGTGGCAGCACGTTTTCGTCGCCACCCAACACCAGGTCGCCGCCCATGCCAGCCGTGAGGTTGACCACCACATCGACGTCGGCATCGCGCACGCGCTCGACCACCTCGGCGTAGAGCGCCGTATCTCGGCTGCCCTTGCCAGTCTCAGGGTCGCGAACGTGAATGTGCACCACGGCGGCACCGGCCTTTGCCGCCTCGATGGCCGACTCGGCAATTTGCTGCGGCGTCACTGGCACATGGGGGCTCTTACCCGTGGTGTCGCCTGCTCCGGTTACAGCACACGTGATGAACACGTCCCAGTTCATGGATTTCCCTTTCGTGGAGGTGGTTCGGATCAGTTGATTCCTGAACGGCCGATCAATAGTGGCGATCGACTGCACCTTACAACGTTGGGCATCGGCAACCGACCTCCGCCGATGCGGCTGGACAGCGCGCCCACGCTGTTCACATGTTGTACGGTTCCGCAACACGTCAGCGTCACGGTGGGGCTTCTATCGTGGCGGCGCGTTACACCTACAAGGGGAGAACCAGATGAGAAAGCGTTCCACGACTAGCCGTCGGCTCGTGTGTGCAGCGGTGGCCGGGGCCTTGGTGCTCGCGGCCTGCAGCGACGACAAGACCACGGACTCGACGGAGGCGCCCGCCGCGGAGACCACCGCTGCCGGCGCCGACACCACCATGGCCGCCGGTAGCGACACGACGATGGCCGCCAGCGCAGACACCACGGTTGCCGGTGGCGACGATCCGATCGCCGCCCTGTACCAGGAGTGCCTGGACAACGGTGCCAAGGTCAACCTGATCGCCCTACCCGATGAGTGGGCCAACTACAAGGGCATCCTCGCCAGCTTCGGCGAGAAGTACCCCGGTGTTGAGCATCCCGTCGCCAGCCCTGACGCCTCCTCCAAGGAAGAGATGGAAGCCGTACAGACTCTTGCCGGTCAAGATGACATGCCGGACAATGTCGACGTCAGCCCCGCCATCGCTCAGGAAATGGTTGACGCCGGCCTCTTCGCGCCGTACGTGCTGACCACCGATTCCGAGATCCCCGATGGTTTGAAGGATGCGGACAACAACTGGACCGCCGCCTACTTCGGCATCATGGCAATCGCCACCAACACCACAATCGTCCCGAATGCTCCGACGACATTTGCTGACCTCACCAAGCCGGAGTACAAGGGCCTGGTTGCGCTCAACGGCGACCCGCGTGAATCCGGTTCGGCGTTCGCGGCTGTGATGGCCGCCAGCATCGCCAATGGCGGCAGCGCCGACGACATCTTGCCCGGCATTCAGTTCTTCGCCGATCTCAAGGCCTCCGGCAACTTGGGCGGCACGGACGTCACCAAGGAGACGGTGCTGTCGGGCGAGACACCCATCGCCATTGACTGGAGCTACAACGTGCCCGGCCTGAAGGCCGACCTGGAGGCCGCTGGTCTTTCAGTAGAAGTGAACTTCCCGAGCGACGGAATCTACGGCGGCTTTTACGGCCAAGGCGTCGTCGCCGACTCGCCGCACCAGGCTTGCTCGAAGCTGTGGATGGAGCACATCTTCTCTGATGAGGGTGCCCTGGGCTACCTCGAAGGTGGCGCTGTTCCGGCCCGCATTGAAGCCATCACTGCCGCTGGTTTGGTGACCGAGGCGTCGAAGGCGAACCTGCCTCCCGATGAGCTGCTCGGCCAAGTTTCGTTCCTTACCCCGGCCCAAATTGCTGCCGCCAAGGATGTCCTTGCCGCACAGTGGGGTCCGATGGTCGCCGACGCCTGATGGCGTGGGAATGACCGACATCGTTGTCGCTGAAGGGGGGCGCACCGTTGGTGCGCCCCCCTCAGGGCACCGTCGCAA
>JAYUCY010000073.1:0-9213 GCA_043740085.1 Ilumatobacteraceae bacterium | reverse complement strand
CGCTGGCACGGAATGCCGCTCAGGCGTTGAGAGTCCGTGCCAGCGTTGCGGCTACGCCGCCAGTCGAAGCGCCTCGAGGAGACGCGCAACAACCCACGCCGGCCGATCGCGCACATCTGTGTAGGTGAACGTGATCCAGCGCAGACCACGCAATGTCAGCTCGGTCTGCCGCTGAGCGTCGCTTTGAATCTGGCGCCTCGACGAATGGGTGCCATGCCCAGCCACCTCGACCACCAAACCGCCTGGGAAGAACGCATCCACTCTGGCGATGGTGCGGGTGCCGTCGCGAAAGATCTTCTGCAGCATCGGCCTGGGCAGCCCGGCCTTGCGGACCAGTCGGAGAAACCAGCGTTCCAATCTGCTCTCGCCACCTGTATCCACCAGCACATCGAGCAGTTGCCGCCCACCGTTGAGACCCGAAGTGTGCCGCGCCACAACGCTCGTTCGCAGTCGCTGCTCGCTCACTACACGAAGTCGAATCGCCGAGTCGATGGCGTTCTCGGTCTCGGCTTGTGTGAACCCGAATCGTGGAGATTCAAGGATGAGCCGCTCCGCGCGGAGGACTCGGAGCCCATCGATACGCACCATGTCCCCGCGGCTCAAGCCGACCGACGTGCTGCGGACCACACCCGATGAGGCTCGATTTCGAAACTGCCGTTCGACCAACAGTTCGACATCGTCTCCGGTGAAGCCGTCGAGGCCGAGTAGCCGCGCCCCGGACCTGCCCGCGAGCGCCCCGGCCCCACCGAGGTCGAACGACGCAGCGGCGAGCGCTCGCTTCCACGTCGGCTCCGAGCCAGCGATGACCAGCGAGCGCGGACCGGACCGCTCGAGAAGCCCAGCCTTTACCCACTTGCTGCACAGCGCCGAGCTGACGCCGAACTGCTGCACCTGGGCGAGTGAGACCGCCGAGTGTTGTGCGGCGGCGAGAGCGGCGAGTGCTGCGAATCGAGGGTCCATTCGCCAACTCTCGCGAAAGGGTGTGACAGACCGCCACGCCCTCCAACGCTGGCACCGAATGTTGCCCAGGCGTTGTGAATCCGTGCCAGCGTCAGGGCTTGGTGAGGACGACGACGCTTCTTGGGGGCACGCTCACGCTGCCACCGACTTGCTCGACACTTCCGGCGGTGGACAACCGCGGCTGCCACTCACCCTCCTGCTGCACCTCGAACTGGAGGGGCTCCCACCAGGCGTTGGCCATCACATAGAGGCCGTTGGCGTGCCAGGCGATGGAACGGGACTCGTGGCTTTCGTCGACCTCCGCGCCCACGCCGTGGAACTCGAAGTCCTTCGGCGGATGATCTCTCCGGAGGCTGACCAACGCCTGCACGAACTCGGTGAGCTCGGGCTGCGCACCCGCCAGCGCCCAGTCCACCCAGGTCAGCTCACTGTCCACGTTGTATGGGTTGTCATCACCGTGCTGCGTGCGGGCGAACTCGTCGCCCATCACCCACATCGGCGTGCCGGCCGACAGCAGCAGCATCGTGAAGTAGTTCTTCAGCTGTTGCACCCGCAGCTCTGGCCCCGTGTCCCACGAGCGATGGCGGTCGCCGGTGACCAGCGTGAGGTCGTTCAGCGTCAGCCCATCGTGGGCCGTGAGGAAATTCAGGCTGCGCGCCGGGCCATCGGGGCCGAACTGGTCAGTGCTTCCCTGTACTCGTTGTCGAATCGCGCCGACCAGACCGGGTTCGCCGCGCACGAAGCCACGAACGTCGTCACGGAAGCGATCGTTCCACTGCAACCAATCCGCCGGCCAGACCGGCGACCCGACCTGATACGAACCCATATCCCACGGCTCCGCAATCAACGCCACGCCACGGACCGCGGCCCACGTGCTGATCATCCGCACCAGCTCGCCGCCGTCACGGGTGAGCAGCGACGCAAGGTCGAAACGAAAGCCGTCGATACCCAGGTCTGCATACCGGCCCAACGCTTCCAGTACCAACTCGCGCACGTTGGCGTCACCCGGGTCGATGTCGTTGCCGCACCCGCTGTCGTTGGTGTACTCACCGTTGTCCTGGTGTCGGTAGGCGTGCTCGTCGTCAAGGCCGCTCAGGCTGTAGGTCGGCATCGCCGAATCGCCTTCGGCGGTGTGGTTGAACACGACATCCAGCCACACGTGGATGCCGCGGTCGTGGGCGGCGGCGACCAGTTCGGCCAACTCCTCTGCGGCCCGCTCGGGCTGTTGCGCGTACGGCCGGTGCACCGCGCCCCACACCAGCGGCATGTAACCCCAGTAGTTGTCGGCGGGGTCGAACGGATGCACCGGCATCAGCTCGACCACATTGACGCCCAGCCCGGCCACATGGTCGAGGTGCTCGATGCAGCCGAGGAACGTGCGGCCGAACCCGCGAACATGCAGCTCGTACACCACCGGCTCACTGGCCAGCGGCGCACCCTGCGGCCGACGTAGCCACGGGTCGCGCACAATGCTACGCGGGCCATCCGCGGTGATCTCCATGTCCAGGCACGACGGGTCGAGCAGCGGCGGGCCACCATCGGCAACTATCCAGTATTGGTCGCCGACGGCTGCGGGCACCTCCGTCACCCACGCGCCGTCCTCCTGACGCGCCATGAATGAAACGGCATCGGGAGCATGGCCCGGACGCACTGAAATAATTACCTCACGAGCGGCCGGGGCATGAATTCGGACAGGGCGAAGCGGTTCCATCAAGCACCAGCCTGCCATCCGGCTCTAGCCTTCACCGCAATGGCAACGCAGCCCAACACCCCTGCCGACGTCGCGCACGCGCTCAGCCTGCACGGCTACATCCCCGACGACGGCTTGGCCACCTCCGTGTTCCTCGCGATGACGCTGCGGCGGCCGCTGCTGCTGGAGGGCGAGGCCGGCGTCGGCAAGACCGAAGTGGCGAAGGTGCTCAGCCGGTGGACTGGCGGCGAGCTGATTCGCCTGCAGTGTTACGAGGGCATCGACGTCACCCAAGCCGTGTACGACTGGGATTACAGCCGCCAGCTGCTGCACCTGCGCGCCGCCGAGGCCACAGGTGAATCGCTGGGCCTCACCACCAATGCCCTCGAGCAGCAGCTGTACAACGAACGATTCCTGCTGAAGCGGGCGCTGCTGCAAGCCATCGATCACATCGGCGACACGCCACCCATCTTGCTGATCGACGAGATCGACCGCGCCGACGACGAGTTCGAGGCGTACCTGCTGGAAGTGCTCTCCGAGTACCAAATCACCGTGCCCGAAATCGGCCGCTTCAGCGCCGTGCGCCCGCCGCTGGTGATCCTGACCTCGAACCGCACGCGCGACGTGCACGATGCACTCAAGCGCCGCTGCCTGTACCACTGGGTCGAGCACCCCGACTTCGAGCGCGAGGTGCGTATCGTGCGCATGCGTGTGCCCCAGGCGCTCGACCGCCTGGCCCGCCAAGTGGCCGGTGCAGTGGAAGCCCTGCGCACCCTCAACCTGTACAAGCCACCGGGCGTCGCAGAAACCATTGATTGGGCTCAGGCCCTTGCCGCACTTGGCCGCACCGAGTTGGACGAGGAGATCGTCGGCGCGACGTTGGGTGCTGTGCTCAAGTACCGCGAAGACCAGGACCGCACGCGCCAACACGGCATCGCCAACCTCGTCAAACAGGCCTTCGAGCGCGGCTTCCAATCGTCGTGAGCCGTGCCCTGTGAACGACAACAACTCGTTCGAGGCGACGACATCGGCCGAACGGATGGCCGTCACCTTCGGTCGCGTGCTGCGTGGCGCAGGTTTGCGGGTGCCGACGGGCAGCGTGCTCGCCTTCGTTGACGCGCTCGGGCAGGTAGGCATTGACGACCGCGACAGCGTCTACTGGGCGGGCATGGCCACGCTGGTGCGCAAGCCGGAAGACTTTGATCTGTACGACCGATCGTTCACCGTCTTCTGGCTGTCTGCGGCACGCACCGCGTCGAAACAGGATGCGCCCGAGCCGCTGCACATCACGCTGGCCGTCGACGACGACAGCGACGACGGCGGTATCGACGAGGGCACGGAAGCCAACGACGACCCGACCTTGGTCGTGCGTTTCAGCGCTGCCGAAGTACTGCGCAACAAGGACTTTGCCGCCTACACGAATGACGAGCTGCGACTTGCGCAGGAGCTGATGTCGCAGCTGCGGTTCATCGGGCCGCCGCGACACTCGTTCCGCTACAGCAGCTCGCGCCATGGTCGGCGACCCGACCTGCCTGCCACGGTCCGCGCCTCGCTGCGAGCGGGTGGCGAACCAATCCGCCGCCAGTGGCGCGAGCCCGGCGAGCGTCTGCGCCGATTGGTGGTGTTGCTCGACATCTCCGGCTCGATGGAGCCGTACGCACGCGCCATGCTGCGTTTCGTCCACGCCGCCGTCTCAGGGCGTCAACGCGTGGAGGCCTTCGCGATCGGCACCCGACTCACTCGCATGACCAAGGAACTGCACAGCCGCGACCCAGACAGCGCACTGGCGGCTGCGAGCCAACGGGTACACGACTGGAGCGGCGGCACGCGCCTGGGTGAATGCCTCAAAGTGTTCAACGACCAGTGGGGCGTGCGTGGCATGGCTCGTGGCGCGATCGTCGTGATCCTCAGCGACGGCTGGGACCGTGGCGACCCGGAGGTGCTGGCCAACCAGATGGAACGGCTGCAACGCATCACCTACCAAACCGTGTGGGTCAACCCGCTGAAGGTCACCCCCGGCTACGCACCGCTGGCGCGGGGAATGGCAGCGGCCCTGCCGTACGTTGATGCGTTCGTGGAAGGGCACAGCATGGCTGCGATGCAGGAGTTGGCGTCGGTGATCGCATCGGCACCGCCGCGCCGTCAATCGCAGGCTGCACGGATGGGGACACGATGAGAGAACTGTTCGACGACATCGACCGCTGGCGGGCCGCCGGCGCACGGGTCGCGATCGCGCGCGTTGTTGACATCGAGGGCTCCGGCCCCCGCCTGCCCGGTGCTGCGATGGCCGTCAACGAGTCCGGCGAGGTTGCCGGCAGCGTCAGTGGAGGGTGCGTAGAAAGCGCTGTCGTTTCCGAGGCGCTGGCCATCCTTCACGGCGAGGCGCCTGCCCGCATCATCACCTTCGGCTACAGCGACGACGATGCCTTCGCGGTTGGGCTCACGTGCGGCGGCATCATTCGCCTGTTCATCGAACCACTCGACTGGTGATGTGATGCCGACGCACACGAACGACTCGATCCCCTCCGACGACACCATGTACGCGCAGTTGCGCGAACACATTCGAGCGGAGCAACCAGTTGCACTCGTCACCGTCATCGACGGTGCCGGCGTGGGCAGCAAGCTCTTGGTAGCGCCCGACACTGCACCTGTCGGCTCGTTGGGTAGCGCCGAGCTGGATCGCATCGCCGCCCGCGACGCACTGGGCGAGCTGGAGGCGGGGCGGAGCGGGGTTCGCCACTACGGCCCCGACGGCGAGACCACTCCCGAGGACCTGGTCGATACGCCGATCGTCGTCGCGTTCATCGAAAGCTGGGCGCCGCCGCCGCAAATGTGGATCTTCGGCGCCGTCGACTTCACTGCCGCGCTGGCCAAGGTCGCCAAGGTGCTCGGCTACCGAGTGCTGGTCTGCGACGCCCGTGAGATTTTCGCCACTCGCCGGCGGTTCCCGATGGCCGATGAAGTGGTGGTCTCGTGGCCGGCGCCGGTGTTCGCCGAGCGCGGGCACACGCTGGCGGCACGTGACGCCATCTGCATCCTCACCCACGACCCGAAGTTCGATGTACCTGCCGTCGAGGGCGCGTTGGCGACCAAGGCGGGCTACATCGGCGTCATGGGCAGTCGCACCACACACGCCAAGCGGCTGGAACGGCTTGCCGAAGTCGGCGTTGATCAGCCCGCACAGCTCGCTCGGCTGATGTCACCAGTCGGATTGGATCTTGGTGCTCGCACGCCGGAGGAGACGGCCATTTCGATCTGCGCAGAGATCATCGCTCGCCGCACCGGTCGATCTACGCCATCGCTGCGCGACGCAAGCGGCCCGATCCACGGCCAACGACGCGCGTCAGCCGGTCGGGTCGCCGAAACGAGCTGAGTTCACCCGGCGACCAGAAATGAACGACAGTTCCACACTGCGCCCGGAGTTGGGCGAGTGGATGATGGCCTTGTCAATACCGAGGTACATCATCACGTGGCCCGGGTAGTAGACGAGGTCGCCCGGCTGGGCGGTCTCACGGGTGACAGCACGCGAGTTGTTGATCTGGGTGCGGCTCTGGTGAAAGATCGACACACCGGCCTGGGCCCATGCCCACGATGTGAGGCCCGAGCAATCGAAGCCGACACCGGGCGTGGCGGTGTAGCGCTTGTAGGGAGTGCCGAGCTGCGTGAACGCTGCCATCACGGTCATCTGATGAGCGACGTCGGCGTTGCTCCATGCGGCCTGCATCGCGGCGGGGTCGAGGCCCAAACGGTTGGCGGCTTCTGCGGCGACGGCGTCGCGGGTGTCGTCGAATGCGGCGAGTGCTTTCGTGCTGCCCGTCATTGAATAGGTGGTCCACTGATCCAGCGCTGCGTTGGCGTAGCCGGCCAGCGCATCGGTGCCGGTGGCGGCGACTGAACGGGCTGGGGTGGCGGCGGGAGCGGCCGAGACGGTGCCGGGCAACGCAACACACCCGAGGGCGAGCGCTACCGAAAGAATTGTTGCGTGCAGTGTGTGACGAATCGTCATGGTAGATGACGGTCCTCTCTCATGGTCGTACTCACCGGGATGAGTGTCGTTCGGTCCTGAACGAGGATCTGTCCGCCCCTCTTTCACCGCAAAGGCGCCACACGAGAGCGCCAAAGGCGTGATGTTCCGCCGACCGACGACGCACGAATGCCTCCGGTTGTTGTAACGAGTCGCAACGATAGCGACATCAAACTGCAACAATCAACGCGTTTAAAAAGAATTCGTCATGTATTCGTCATGTAAAAGTGGACAAACCGTGGTCACTTTCTCCCGTTCTCGAGATCGCATGTTGCACGCGTAGGCTCGCGGCATGCCTCGTGTTGCCGCTCTGCTCGCCGCCGGTGCGGGCTCGCGGTTCGAAGGGAGCGACCACAAACTGCTGGCGCTGTTACACGGTCGCCCCGTGTGGGAGTGGGCGTTGCATCAGGTGCAGGCCGCTGGTTTCGACCACGTGGTGGTCGTCACCGGGTTGGCCGAGCTCCCCTGGCCTGCCCAGGCCGTGGTTCGCCACAACGCTGCATGGGCAAGTGGTCAGGCCAGCTCTGTTCAGGTGGCAATTCAGGCGGCACGCGAGCTGGGAGCCGATGCCGTCACCATTGGTCTGGCTGACCAACCGTTCGTGACTGCCGAGGCGTGGCGGGCCGTGGCCGAGGCGCCCGCCGGCGCCCTCATCGCCGTCGCCACCTACGACGGCGTGCCTGGCCCCAACCCTGTACGGCTCCATCACGATGTGTGGCCGCTACTCCCCACCGCAGGCGACTCGGGCGCCCGCGACCTGATCCGAGCTCATCCGGAGTGGGTCTACCCGGTGGCCTGCGTAGGATCGGTAGCCGACATCGACACGCTGGAGGATCTCGCCCGATGGAACCATTGCTGAACGAGTTCACCGTCCACCGCTCTATCGAGCAGACGTGGACGGTACTCACCGACGTCGAGCGCATCGCCCCGTGCATGAAGGGTGCCGAGCTGCAGGAAATCGAAGGCGAGCTGTACCGCGGTGTGGTGAAGCTGAAGCTCGGCCCCATCTCGACACAGTTCAAGGGCCAGGCCCAGTTCGTGTCGCGCGACGACGTCAACCACGTTGCGGTGCTGAAGGGCGAGGGTCGCGACACCGGTGGCAAAGGCAATGCTGAAGCGATGATCACGGCCAGCCTCCACGAGGTGTCGCCGGAAGTCACCAAGGTGATGGTGACGTCCGACATCAAGCTCACCGGCAAGGTCGCTCAGTTCGGCCGTCTCGGGGTCATCCGCGACACCAGCGAAAAGCTGATGACCGACTTCGCCAACAACCTCAACACCATGCTCGACGCTCAGGGCGACGCCCCAGTCGTAGCAGCTGCAGTGGCAGCTCCCGTCGCGGCTCCCGTCGCGGCTGAGGCCGGGACCCACGCCGCTGCGGCCGACGCGCCAAAGGTTGCCCCCACCGTCCGCAAGATCAACGGGCCGGCGGCAGAGCCGATCGAGCTCAGCGACGTCGCCAACACAGCCATGCTGAAGAAGGCGCTGCCCTTCGTTGGCGGGCTGGTGCTGTTGCTGCTCATCCTGCGCCGTTTGACCAAGTAGTTCGTAGGCCACCGTGGCCGCCAGTGCTGCATCCCCCGACGCTGCGCGCGTCGCCGAGCTTCTCGGGCGCGAGCCGGAGAGCACGTTTGAGGTCGTCGTTCGCGACGCCGACGGCGTGCCAGTCGTGCTCCGCAACCATCCGCTGATGTTCAACGGTCGGCCGATGCCCACGCTCTACTGGCTGGCCGGCAAAGACGCGCTCCGTCGCGTGAGCCGACTGGAGGCCGCCGGCGGCGTGCGCTCCGCCGAAGCCGAGATTCCTGCCGCAGACATTGTGGCCGTCCACGCCCGCTATGCCGCCGAACGCGACGCACTGATTCCTGCGGACCACACCGGTCCGCGGCCGTCGGGCGGCGTGGCCGGCACCCGCGAGGGCGTCAAATGTCTGCACGCGCACTACGCCTATCTGCTGGCAGGCGGCGACGACCCGGTTGGCCGCTGGGTCGCACGGCGGCTCGAGGAGGAAGACCGCGAATGACCACGTTGCACATTGACCTCGGCCAGCAGCGCTGTGTGTTTCGCGACCGCGAGTCGGGCGCCAGCTACACCGTTCCTGTCGGCACCGACACGCTGGCCGCAATGATCGCCGGCAACCCGCCGCTGCCCGAGGAACTGACCAACGCAATCGGCCTCTTCATGGACCACATCGAGGACGTCACCCGCGAGGTGCCCAGTTCCACCTTCGCTGACACGATCGAGGTATGCGGCCCCGGTCTGCAGGCACTGGTGGACACTGAGGTTGGCCATCCGAAGGGGCTGCCATTCGGCGTCTCACGCGACATCGCCGAGGAGGTCTTTCGCATCCTCGCAACAGAGACCGAGCAGGACCGCTGCCTCAACCCCGGGCTACCGGCGACCGAAGTGCACCACGTTCTGGGCGTCTGCTGCGCGCTTGTCGCAACACTCCGCGGTCTCCAAGCTGGCGCTCTCTGCATCACCGGCGACGAGGTGACCGCGTGAGCCTGCGCGGCCACGGCCATCCCTCGATGCCGTC
>JAYUCY010000072.1:0-20331 GCA_043740085.1 Ilumatobacteraceae bacterium | reverse complement strand
GCAGGACGACCGCAGTAGTGACCATTCCGTCGACCGCGGAACCCGAGCGCACGGACCGGCGTTGGAAGCGACGGTCCTCGCGTTCCTCCTCCGTCTCCGGCGTTGGTGCGTTGAGTTCCTTCCAACGCTCGGCGGCCTTGCGGGCGGCAGTGGGCTTGGAACCCTTCACGGCGTCGATCAGCTCACCGACGTCGGCGTTGGCGCGGGCCGTGATCACGGCGTCGTGCAGCGCGGTGGCACTAGCCGCAGACAGTTCGCCGGCGGCGACGGCGGCCGCAACCGCTGGCGCCGCATCGGCGGTTTCGCCAAGCTCGAGCAATCCCTTCGCATTGCCGTACGAGGTCTGAGTGGTATTTGTCAGCCAGTCGGCCATGTCACGCGCTCCGGTGCCCTGCCATACGCCAGCACGATCTGCAGCCGCGATCAGCTGGGAATGGGCCAGCGTGAACCGGTCGATGATGTGTTGCGCCCGGACAACCCCCAAGGCCAACTGCTGACGTGTGAGCGAACCAACGTGAACCGCAAGCAACGCATCGGCAGCAGCTGCGCCAAGATCGAGGGCGTGGTCCATACTGACAACTGTATCAAACACTTGTTCGACTTGCAATCAACGAACACAGGTTCTCTGACGAGATCAAGAATTCATGCCTTCAAGAAGTAGACCGTCGGGACCTCAGCAGACCCGAGTAGCTCGGGGCATACCGTGTACGAAGGAGTTGACTGATCGGCCAGTCAGATACTGTGGGCGGTATGCCTGACCTCGGCCATCTCAGCCGTCTGCTTGCGCCTCGGTCCATCGCCGTGGTTGGCGGCGCCCCAGCGGAGCGAGTGGTGCAGCAGTGCCTCAAGCTGGGCTTCGAAGGCCCGATCTGGCCGGTGAACCCGAAGCGGGTAACCCTTGCAGGCGTGCCCTGCTTGCCGTCGCTCGACGACCTTCCTGGCGTGCCGGACGTGGTCTTCCTGGGGGTCAATCGACTGGCGACGGTGGAAGCGATGCGAGTGCTCAGCCGCATCGGCGCCGGTGGCGCAGTCTGCTACGGCAGTGGATTTGCGGAAGCAGGCGACGACAACCTGCAGCAGTCACTGCTGGAGGCTGCGGACGGGCTGCCGTTCTTCGGCCCCAACTGCTACGGCTTCGTCAACACCTTCGACCGTGTTGCCCTCTGGCCCGACGAGCATGGTTGCGCTCGCCACGAGCGTGGCGTGGCGATTGTGTCGCAGAGCGGCAACGTCGCCGTCAACCTGACCTTTCAACAGCGCGGGCTGCGCTTGGGCAGCATGATCACCGTCGGCAACCAGGCCAGCTTGGGCAGCGACGATGCCATCGCCGCTCTGCTGGACGACGACCGCATCACCGCGATTGGCTTGTTTCTCGAGGCCGTGCGCGACGCGCAGCAGTTCGCCGAGGTCGCCGAGCGTGCAGCTGCCAAGGGGGTGCCGCTGGTCGCGTTGCAGACCGGGCGCAGCGCTGCCGGCGCGTTGATCGCCAGCAGTCACACCGGCAGCATGTCGGGGCGGGCAGCGGCGTACGACGCGCTGTTCGCCCGCTACGGCGTGGCGACGGTGCGGACGCCGGCGGAACTGCTGGAGACGCTGAAGTTGCTGGACAACGGCGGCTCGCTACCCGGCCGCAAGATCGTCTCACTCAGCTGCTCGGGCGGCGAGGCATCGCTGGTCGCTGACCGCGGCGACGACACCGAGTTGGTGTTCGAACCATTCTCTGCCGAGCACGCCGGTCGCATCGAGCACACCCTCACGGAACTCGTGTCGGTCAGTAACCCTTTCGACTACCACACATTCATGTGGGGCGACCGGCCCGCTATGGCGCGCACGTTCGGTGCTGTGATGGACGGCCCGCAGGACGCGACCATGCTGTTGCTCGACGCACCGCCGTCGCCCGACAACGACCCGACGGCGTGGCACCTCGCCGCCGACGCATTGGCCGACGCGGCCGACGCAACTGGTGGCCGCGCCGTTGTGGTGGCATTGCTCGCCGAATGCATCAACGAACCGTTCCGCGCGCGCATCGCTGGTCGCGGCCTCACTCCCCTGCTCGGGCTGGCCGAGGCTCTCGTCGCGCTCGATGCCGCAGCGACGATCGGCACACACTGGCGATCGCACACGACAGCGGCCCGACATGCACCGGTGGTTGCCGCCGTGCACACGATGCTGGTCGACGAGGCGGCTGCAAAGCAGCGCCTGCGCTCTCTCGGCATCTCGGTACCACAGGGGCAAGCGGCCCATCACGACGACGTCACCACCATTGCGGAGTCGATCGGTTACCCAATCACGCTCAAGGCGCTGGGTCTCGCACACAAGAGCGAGGCCGGTGCCGTGCGAGTTGGCATTCGCGACGGCGCTGCGCTGACGGTCGCACTCAGAGAGCTGCCACGCACCGAGGCCGGCTACCTGGTTGAGGCCACCGTCACCGACGTGGTCGCCGAGATTCTGGTCACCGTTCGGCGCGACCCACCAGTCGGCTGGCTGGTCTCGCTGGGCTTCGGCGGGGTCACCACCGAACTGTGGTCCGACCTCACGCACCTGCTGGCACCGGTGACCGCCGACGATGTGAAGGAAGCCCTCACCCGCCTTCGTTGCGCTCCCCTGCTCAGGGGCTTTCGCGGCCGACCGGCCGCCGACGTCGATGCGCTGGCGGCTATGGTCGTGCGTCTCACCGACGCCGCCGTCGCGCCTGGCAGCGACATCGTCGAGGTGGAGCTCAACCCTGTCGTGGTCGGCCGCCACGGCGCAACCGCTGTCGATGCGTTGCTGCTCCTCGACCAGCCCGCAAGGGAGGCCGGTAAGTGAGTGCGGAGCGCGGGTTCCACGTCGATATTGCAGATGGCATCGCAGTGCTGACGATCGACCGACCGAAGGCGAACGCCATCGACGCTGCGACTAGCTGCGCAATGGGCGAGGCGTTCGTTGGGTTCGAACACGATCCGGGCGTGCGGGTCGTGATTGTCACCGGCGCAGGTGAGCGCTTCTTCTGCGCAGGCTGGGACCTCGGCGCCGCCGCCGAGGGCGAAGCATTCGACTCCGACTATGGCGCTGGCGGCTTCGGCGGCTTTCCCGACCTTCCCAACCGAACCGTTCCAGTGATTGCAGCGGTCAACGGCATGGCCGTCGGTGGCGGCTTCGAGATTGTCATGGCGGCAGACATGATTGTGGCTGCCGAGCACGCCACCTTTTTCTTGCCAGAGGCGGGCCTGGGGATTCTTCCCGACGCCGGCAGCGTGCGCCTGCCCCGGCTGTTGGCGCCCCACATCGCTCGCGAAGTGCTGCTGGCCGGCCGCCGATTGACCGCCGCCGAGGGCGCGCAGTTCGGCCTCGTCAACCGCGTGGTCCCCCCCGACGAACTGTTGATGGCGGCCCGTGAGTTGGCGGCCGGCGTAGTCGCCAACGCGCCGCTCAGCATCGCCGCGATATTGGACATCGGCCGACGGACAGCGGCGATGGATGTCGTCGACGCGATGACTGCCGTCAAGTCGTTCAACAGCTACCGCGCCGCCATCGATTCGCACGACGCACTGGAGGGCAACGCCTCGTTCGCAGAGAAGCGCCCGCCAATCTGGACCGGCCGCTGACACGCCTCAACTCTCGTAGCCGAGGCCGAGCGGAACGTCCTCGTAGTCGACAGTCCACAGCCTGGCGGCGTAGTCGTCGTAGACAGCACTGCAACGCCAGCCAAGCAATCGCTGCGCACGCTGGGAGAGGTGCGCCACGTCGTCCCAAGATGCTCCGAGCGGCCCGGCCTCCTCGGGGGTCAGCCAACCCAAAACGTACGAGAGGTGCATGCCATAACGCCACTCGTCGAGCGTGGTGTTGGCGCCGCCGCCGTGGATCACTCTGCCGGTATATATCAACCCGCTGCCGGGCGGCATCACTGCCTGGCAGATCTCATCGGGCGTCGGGCGTCGCGTGTAGTCCTCCCACAGATGGCTCCCCGGCACCACCCGCGTCGCCCCGACCTCCGCAGAGAAGTCGGAGACGGCAAACAATGCGCTCACCGTTACCTCGTAGCCGGCAGGGTCGGGCGCACACATCGTCGGCCAGTTGTCCGAGTCGCGATGCAGAAATTGCGCCTTCTCGCCCGGGCCGATGATCATCATCTGGCCGGTATTCATCCAGTAGTCACTGGCGTGCGGCAGCAACAGCTCGTCGGCCACCGACAGGTAGAGCGGGTCGGTCAGGATCTCGATGAACGCCACGCTGCGGTGCGCGAGACGCGTGAACCGCTTGGTGTTGGCACCCCAAAACCTGCGCACCACCTCACTGTCGGCCAGTGTGCCCGCCGGGTGCTCCGCCGCCACGACCTCCATGTCGTCGCGGAAGTGTTGCAGCGTTCCTGGGTCCAGGAAGTCGCACACGATCACCGCGCCATCGGTGGCCAGCGCCGCCAGTACGGCCTCGACACCATCGCCCTTCGCAACCTGCTGCAATGCGACCATCAGTTGAAACTCCCTGTTGCGAACAGCTCCGAGGCCCGATCTCCGAGCCCTGAAACCATGTCGGCCAAACGTTCAACGTTGGCCACGTAGAGGTCGCCATCCACCTCGCCGTGCGCGACGCTGAGCGTCCACGACTCGCTCTTCCCCCACGGCGGCAGGAAAATACCGTTGTTGAACTGCACAAGGAAGTGCAGGTGGCTGATGGCCGTCGAGATAGCGAGGAACTCGCGGTAGTCGGTGGCCGGCTGGTCGTGGAACACCACCGACCCTTTGAACCCAAACACGTTGCCATACGAAGGCTGGCCATGCGCGGCGAGTGCCGCCATCGAGCCGTGCAGCATTCGCCGGCCGAGTGCCTCCGCAACGCCATACACCTCGGGCGTGAGCACCTCCAGCAGCGTCGCCTTCGCGGCGGCCATGGTGAGCGGGTTGCCGTTGAACGTGCCGATCTGGTCGTACACACCGTCGGTGATGGCTGACATGACTTCCTCGGTGCCGCCAATGGCGCCACACGGCAGCCCGCCACCCAACGCCTTGGCCAGGCACACAATGTCGGGCGTGACGCCGAACAATCGCGTCACGCCGCCCCAGCCAACAACCAGGCCAGTCTTCACTTCGTCGAACGCAAGCAGCACCCCATGCGAGCGGGTGAGTTCGCGCACGCCTTCCAGGTAGCCGGGCTGCGGCGGGATGATGCCGGCGTTCATCATCATCGGCTCCACAATCATGCCGGCGATCTGGCCGCGGTGTGTTTCGAGCACCCGCTCGAGCGCCGGCAGGTCGTTGAACGGCACGATGCGCAGTAGGTCTGCCATCTCCTGCGTCACGCCGGGCCCCGGCACGCGGCACGGCTCGTGGATCGGGCCCAACTGGTCCCGCGAACGGAAGATGGACACCATCGCCGAGTCGTGATGACCGTGATACGTGCCCTCGATCTTGATCACCAACTTGCGGCCGGAGATGGCGCGCATCAGGTGAAACGCATCCATGGTCGCCTCGGTGCCGGAGTTTCCGAAGCGCCACATCGGCAGGCCGAAGCGAGCGGCCAACGCCTCGGCAACCTCTATGGAGTCGGCAGTCGGCTGTGCAAAGTGAGTGCCGAGCGCAACGCGGGCCTGCACCGCTCGTACGACCGCAGGGTTGGCGTGACCAACAACGTTGACGCCATACCCCCCGTGCATGTCGGCGTAGCGGGTGCCGTCCGCGTCCCACACGTATGCGCCCTCGCCATGGCTGACCCACACCGGCAGTGGCCGCGAGCTGGCCCAACTGGACGACACCCCGCCGGGCATTGAGCGCTGGGCCCGTTCCCACAACTCGGCGGTCTTGGGCATGCGGGCAAGGAACGTCGCTTCCTCGCCGCGGATGAGATCGTCGAGGGACACCGCGCTACTGAACGACATGGGCGAACCCTACCCCGTTTGACTGATCGGTCGTTCAGGCTTCAAAAGTCAGCGGGTTACTCTTGCCAGCGCGGAACAAGGAAGCACCCGTCATGTCGCTAGGCAGAGAACAGAACGCCGGTTGGCGTTGCGAGAAACGCGTCGAACGGGATGTCTTCCTGCTTGAGCAATCCGCTGGTGGGCAACGAGCCTTTGCGCACCATCTCGATCACCGCGGCCACCGACCCAGCCGTCGTCCACGCAATGGCAGTGTTGCTGGTGCCACCGACGATCTTTGGCGTGTACGAGCGGACGAATTCCGAACGTCGAAGTTGGCCGTTCACGTGACCCTCTGACGAGACATGCACGAACACCACGTCGTCGCTGACGGGTGGCTTCGCGTTGGTAAGGATCTGCCCGGCCAGCGCACGCTGCTCTCGCATCAGCAGCTCGTGGAAAAAGAAGTTCATCAGATCCATGTGGCCCGGGTAGCGAATGGTCTTGTAGTCGATGTTGGCGACACGACTCTCATAGGTCTCGCACATCGTGCCGAGCCCGCCGGAGGTCGTGAACGCCTCCAGCTGCGTGCCGTGGATGTACAACGTCTCGCGCCACTCCATCGCCGACACCCACTTGCGCACGCCCTCCTCCAGCACTTCGCAATCATTGAGATACTCGTTCACCACGCCCTCCGGCGACCAGTTGAAGGCGTACCCGAGCAGTCCGGTTGGGTGCTGCGGCAACGCGCCAACGCGCATTCGCACCGATCGACACACATCGAAGGTCTCAATCTGCGCGGCTGCGACGATGGCCACAAAGCCAGGCGCAAGCCCGCACTGCGGCGCCATCAGACCCTTCGACGTAGCGCTCAGCTCCACAATTGCCTGCGTGGTGCCGACGTCCTCGGTGAGGTCAAAATAGTGGATACCCAGCGAGTGCGCGATGGTGGCGACTGATCGATTGAGGTGATACGGCAGGCACGACAGCACCGCTTCCGCCCGCTCGAGGTCCGCTCGCAGTGCGGTCGCATCGGAGATGTCGCACGTTCGAAGCGCAAAGGCAGTGTCCGCGCGCGGGGCTCGCTGGTCGATACCAATCACCTCGAAACCGGCTTCGTGAAGGAAGGTTGCCGCCAACAGCCCAACCTTGCCGAGGCCCAACACCGCAACTGTGCCGAATGACATGTGTTCAGTCTGGCAGTACTCGCAGGGCCTCTCGTTGCAACGGAAATCCGAGCCTCGGCAGAGTTGGTGCGGCTCGCGGGCTTCGAAGCCGCTGCTCACCGAGTCCAACCCCACGCCATCAGCGCGTTCTCGGCGTCGACGCGCTCGTTGAACGTGTCGTGCACGTCGGCGCGTACCTCCAACGTGGTGGCCTTGTGTGGGGCTCAGCCTTCCGTGGCACACTTGGGCGCCGTCTGATTCATGAAGCCACCGTGGCGCTCCCAGTCGGTCCGCGCATCCTCGCGTCGGTGGTCGAAAGATTGGACATGGTTGTCCTGCCCATCCAGCGGCTTGATCACTCGCTCAATGAACTCATCAAGTTCGGCAAGGAGCTCGACAACGTCAGAAGGCGGGTCGAAGTCGATGGCGACACCATTCCCCCCGGTGCCCGCCGACGACGAGCCGAAGCACCTTGACTCCGGCAGAGATGACGCTCGCGTGGCAGAATGTCGGCATGGCCGCCACCTTCACCCGCATGGACGAATCCACCGCCGAGCAGTGGGCAGTGATTGGCGAGGAGACTCGCCGCAACCAACCTCGCGTTGCCGACCGCGTGCTGATGCTGCTTGAGTCGCTCGGCGAGGTCACCGATGGCTTCGCCACCGACCAGCTGACGCACTGCCTGCAGACCGCGACGCTCGCTCAGTTGGCGGGCGCCGACGACGAGGTCGTTGTTGCCTCGCTGTGCCACGACATCGGCAAAGCCATCAGCGTGCCCAACCACGGCGCCATCGCCGCCGAGATGCTGAAGCCGTACGTGCGCCCCGCCGTGTACCGCACCATCCTGCACCACCAGGATTTTCAGGGTCGCCACTATTACAATCACTTCGGGATGCCCACCGACCTGCGCGAGAAGTACCGCGACGAAGAGTGGTTCGCGTTATGCGAGCAGTTCACCGACGACTGGGATCAGATTGCGTTTGATCCCGACGGCCATACCGAGCCGCTCTCCCATTTCGAGCCGCTAGTGCGCGAAGTGTTTTCGAGGGTGCGCTACTAGGCGTTGGCCTCGGGCGTTTCCTTGGCAAGGTCCATGGAGATGCTGTTCATACAGAACCGGTCGCCGGTGGGCGCTGGTCCATCGGGGAACAGATGGCCGAGGTGCGAGCCGCACCGCCGGCAGCGCACTTCGGTGCGCACCATGCCGTGGCTGCGATCGACAATCAGCTCAACTGCGTCCTGCGACTTCGGCGCGTAGAAGCTGGGCCACCCTGAGCCAGACTCGAACTTGGTGGACGCATCAAACAACTCTGCGCCACAGGCCGCGCACTGGTAAGTACCATCGGCGTGCTCATCGACGTACTTGCCGGCGAAGGCGCGTTCGGTTCCCGCTTCACGCAGCACTTGGTACTGGGTTGGTGTCAGCAGCTCGCGCCACTCGGCTTCGGTGCGTTCGATCTCAGACATACGTCAAGCCTACGAGCACACCTCTTACGGCCCTGTGAATGCCCGGCCACCAGACACGAAATCGTCGACGCCACCTGCGGCCTTGTCGGCCTGGCGATTCTTTGCCTCGGCGCGGCCGACCACCTGGTGGTGCACCTCGTCGGGCCCATCGGCCAGGCGCAGCGTGCGCTGGCTGTGGTACATGTCGGCCAGCGGGAACCACTGCGAAATACCGGCGGCGCCGTGCATCTGGATGGCTTCATCGATGATGTCGCAGCACTTCTCGGGCACCATGGCCTTGACGGCACTGACCCAGACGCGGGCCTCGGCGTTGCCCAGCGTGTCCATTGCCTTGGCGGCACGCAGCACCATCATGCGCATTGCCTCCACCTCGATGCGGGCACGGGAGATGACTTCCATGTTCTTGCCGAGGTTGATCAGCTTCTTGCCGAAGCCTTCGCGAGAGAGGCCGCGATCGACCATCATCTCGATGGCCTTCTCGGCCACGCCGATGCTGCGCATGCAGTGATGGATACGGCCGGGCCCGAGGCGCACCTGCGAAATTTCGAAGCCTCTACCCACGCCCCACAACACGTTCGCCTTCGGCACCCGCACATCGTGGAACCGGATGTGCATGTGGCCATGCGGTGCATCATCGGTACCGAAGACCTGCATGCCTTCGACTACTTCGACGCCAGGCGTGTCCATGGGCACGAGGATCTGCGACTGCTGCTTGTACGTGTCCGCGTCCGGATTGGTGCGCACCATGACGATCATGATCTTGCAGCGCGGGTCGCCAGCGCCAGACGCGTAGAACTTCGAGCCGTTGATGACCCATTCCTCGCCGTCAAGCACGGCCGAGGTCTGAATCTGCTTGGCGTCGCTCGACATGATGCCCGGCTCGGTCATCACATACGCGGAGCGAATCTGGCCCTTGAGTAGCGGCTCGAGCCACTGCGCTTTCTGCTCCGGCGTGCCGACGCGCTCAAGGACTTCCATGTTGCCGGTGTCGGGCGCCGAGCAGTTCAAGCATTCGCTCGCCAGCCGGTTCTTGCCCAGCTCGACTGCGATATACGCATAGTCGAGGTTGCTGAGACCCTGACCGGTTTCGGCGTTGGGCAGGAAGAAGTTCCACAGACCCTGCGCACGTGCCTTGTCCT
This sequence comes from Ilumatobacteraceae bacterium, assembly GCA_043740085.1. Lineage (GTDB taxonomy): Bacteria > Actinomycetota > Acidimicrobiia > Acidimicrobiales > Ilumatobacteraceae > UBA668. The sequence goes on along the minus strand of JAYUCY010000072.1, from coordinate 10,729 downwards.
TCACGGTCTCCAACAGTTCCAACTGGCCCGGTGCCCAGCTCCAGCGGTCGGCGCGGTTCGCGCCCAATCGGTAGAACTCCTCGGTGATCGGCTTCACCTCGTCGCGGATGAACGACTTGACGGCCTCATACAACGGCCGCACACCCTCGGACATCCGAAGGTCGAGATCGTCCATACTGGCCATTCTGAGTGCGCCACCAACCATGAGTGTTCCTTCCATCGTTCGAATGGCTCACTGAGCCGTACGCGACCGTACCCCGACCATCGGGTTTGCCTATGGTCGGGGAGGTGCACGGCGCCGTGGCACCGAGATTTCACGAGCTGATCTGGTCGCCGGACGGGTATTCAGCGACCAGACCAGCTCAATTGATGGGTGTGTCAATGACGACGGTGTAGCCGATAGGGAGCAGCCAGCCCTGCCCTGTCAGCTGGCGGTCGGCGAGCGAGCGCGCATCCAGCTCGGTGTACAGAACGCATTCGCAGTTGTTCATTCGAGCCTCGGTGCCATCCAGTTTGGTGGCAACGACCTCGGCGACCATCTGCGTCTCGGTGGCCACCACGCTGCCGTCGCCAACCGGGCTGGTGTGCGAGTAGCTAACAATGGTCCACGTCAGCGATCGCAGAGCCGAACGCAGGTCGGTGTCGCGGCTGAGCTTCCACGGCGAGAGGCCCGAGACCACAACGTGACGCGCGGGGAAGAGGTCTCTGCGCGAAATTGCCGTCCCACTCAGGTCACACAGCGACACGCGGCCGCGATCTACGGTTCCGGACTTGATCGTCGTGAAGTCAGTCTCTGGGTCACTCTTGGTGGTCATCACAACACTCAAGGTAGTCCTAGATCAATTTCAGGTCAAGTCAATTCGGGAACAGATCAGGCACCCAGGAGGGTATAGGTTGCCGACGAGCAGGACTGGGGGGTCAGCAATGAGGAACAGAGCGATGGTCAGCGTCGGAGTGCTCGCCCTGCTCCTTACGAGTTGCGGCGCAGACGATTCGCCGCCCGCCGCTACCACCCCAGCCGAGTCATCAGGCGGAGTTGTCATCTCGTCACCCACCGACTCCGCGGCACCCACCTCCAGCACCATCCCCGCGACGTCTGCAGCTTCGACCACCACCGAGCAGCCAGGTCCGCCCACCTACGAGCCTCAGCGGCTGGGCGACAACTTGGATCTAGCCAGCTTCGTTCTCACCGTCACCGTCGACAACACCAACAACGGCCAGTTGGCGACGAGCATCATTACCGTCGGCTACACAAAGGAGCCGATTGGTATGTATCGGCTGGCCACCTTCTCCTACGACGGCGGGGACGCCAGCACACGCAGCTACCTGGTCGACGGCCGCACATACGACGAAAACCAGTTCGGTGACTGGCGACTGTACGAAGCCGGCAGCCGGGCAGCGCCGGACCCGTCGGACACCGTCGAACTACGGTCCGGGATTTTGGGCGGCGTCCTGACGGCGCAGCTGGTCGGTCAAGAAGACTTTGCAGGGTTGCCGACCAACCATTTCGTGTTCAACGAAACCAACACCCGCAACTTCTCTTCGTACACCCCCGAGAACCCAAGCCCGACAGTGGAGGGCGACTTCTACCTGGCGCAGGACGGCAACTACGTGCTGTACGCGCACTCCAAGGAGTCCTCCCCCGGCCGCGTCTACGAGGTCACCGAATCAATGTCGTTCATCGGCCTGGTCGGCGAGATCATGCGGCCGGACGACATGGCACCAATGTCACAGGCACTCGATGTAGGTGCCGGTCTCACCAGCGTGCTGCCGCCTGGTTCAGCATTGGTGAGCATGCTGCGCTACTCAAGCGGCATTGGTGTCGACTACTACACGTACACCACGTCCGCGAAGAACAACGACGACGTCCTCAACTTCTACCGAGCGATGCCGCCCACCAACGGCTGGACGGTGGCGCACATTGGCCACATTGCGCTACACCGCGAACCGACTGACTGCGAGACCAGGAATGAGTGTGTGATTCTCCACAACGGCGGCGAGCAGGTGGTCGTCTCGTTCGCCGGCACCATCATGTTGGAGTACGACCGCCAACACGTCTTCTCGCCCCTCTAGCAACGACACCGAGCCGGACGCCAGCGGTGGCGTCTCTCATCCCGAGAAGGCTTTCCGGTCGGAGGATTGGGTAGTAGGCGATGAGCAAGTGACCGAATCGCACAGGCGCGTGTAGCCGTCGAGCTGCGTTCCGGAGCCGGCAATCATCCAGTTTCGTGACGGCCGAGCGGTTTGCGGGCATGATTCGTGTGATGCGTCGCGATCTTCCCTCCGGCACGGTGACGTTCTTGTTCACGGACGTGGAGGGTTCGACCCGGTTGCTCCACGCATTGGGGGCGATGGACTACGCGGAAAAACTTGGCGATCATCGGCGGATCATTCGTGAGGCGTGCGCTGCACACGGCGGGGTCGAGGTCGACACCCAGGGAGACGCGTTCTTCGTTGCTTTCCCTACCGCCTCGGGGGCGCTGTCGGCAGCGCGGGAGATGACCGCGACCTTGCACGAGTCACCGATCTCGGTGCGAATCGGCATCCACACGGGGACCCCGTTGCTCACCGAGGAGGGCTACGTCGGCGACGACGTACACCGGGCCGCCCGAATTGCGGCGGTGGGTCATGGTGGACAGGTGCTCGTGTCGTCGTCGACAGCGGCGCTTGTTGGCCTGGGCGGGTTGCGTGACCTGGGTGAGCACCGCCTCAAGGACTTACCGGCGGGGGAACGCATCTACCAACTCGGCGACGCGGTGTTTCCTCCGCTTGCGTCGTTGCACCCGACGAACCTGCCCGTTCCGGTGTCGCCGTTCGTCGGTCGCGAGCGCGAGGTTGCCGACGCAGTTGGAGTGCTGGTCCGCAACGACGTGCGGCTGCTGACCATGACAGGCCCGGGTGGCACCGGCAAGACCCGACTGTCACTGCAGGTCGCAGCGGCCGCTGCCAACAGCTACCCGCACGGCGTCTGGTGGGTGCCCCTCACGGCCTTGCGCGACCCGAGGCTGGTCGTCGACACCGTGGCGCAGGTACTCGGCGCGCGAGACAGTCTGGTCGCGCACTGCAAGGATCGAAGGATGCTCATCGTGTGCGACAATTTTGAGCAGGTGATGGGAGCGGCGGTCGACCTCGCCGATCTGTTGGTCGCCTGCCCTGGCATCGACCTGCTCGTGACCAGCCGTGAACCATTGCACATCAACGGAGAGCACGAATATCCGGTGCCGACGCTGGCACTTGCTGAAGGAGTCGAGTTGTTCATGGCGCGAGCGCGGGCTGTGGTGCCTGACTTTGCAGAGGTTGACTATGTGGCAGAGATTTGCCGGCGCCTCGACTGCCTACCCCTTGCGATCGAGCTTGCGGCCGCACGAATGAAGGTGCTCACCGCGGACCAGATACTGGTTCGACTCGAGCAGCGTTTCTCGCTGCTCACCGGTGGCACACGCGATCAACCGGAGCGACAGCGAACGCTGCGAGGCGCCTTCGATTGGAGTCATGACCTGCTGTCCCCAGATGAGCAGAAGCTCTTCCGGCGCCTTGCGGTATTCCGCGGCGGCTGCACTGTGGAGTCCGCAGAGACGGTCGCCGCCGCCGATCTCGACACACTCCACTCACTCGTCGACAAAAGTCTGCTGCACCACATTGATGGGCGCTTTCGCATGCTCGAGTCGATCCGCCAGTACGCGCAGGAACGACTCAACGACTCAGGCGAGTCCAACGAGCTGAGCCAGCGGCACGCTGCGAGCTTTTTGGCGTTGGCCGAGGAGGCGCAGCCACACCTGCGACGAGATTCACTCGATTGGCTGGACCGCTTGGAGAAAGAGCACGACAACCTGCGCGCCGCGCTGGATCGCCTCAATGATGCCGGCGAGAACCAGCGAGTCCTGCAGTTGGCCGGTGCATTGGGCCGCTTCTGGTACCTGAAGAGTCACCTGAACGAGGGCAGTCGTCGACTTGCGGACGCCTTGTCCCGCGATGAAGTCGGTACCTCCGCTCGCGCCCGTGCGTTGACCGGTGCGGGCGCACTTGCCTACACGCGCGGTGACGGTCAGGCTGCTCGAGTTCACGCAGAGGAGGCACTGACGCTGAGCCGCCAGCTCGACGATGCGTGGGGAATCGCCTATTCCTCCATGCTCATTGCGAACGTTATGGCCGAAGACCACCAGTTTGAGAGCGCCCGGCTGCTCTATGTGGATGCCTTGCAATACTTCAATGAGATCAACGACTTACATTCCGCACTTCTGGCGAGTACGAACCTTGCGACGGTCACGGGAGAACTCGGTGATGGGCTCGGAGAGCGAACTCTCCACGAGCAGAACCTTCGTTTGGCGCGTGAACTTGGAAGCGACAGAATGGAGGCCGACATCCTGGCCCAGTTGGCAATGCTTGCGCGTGACGACGGGCTGCTCGATGAGGCGGAGGCGATGCTCAAGGTGGCCCTCGGCATCGAGTCTTCGCGCGGCGACGTCTTCGGAGTCGCGGTCCAACTCGGACGCTTGAGTTCGGTCCTGATTCGACAGCACAGGGTTGTCGTTGCGGCCCAACTTCTCGCAAGCGCGCGTTCGCTGATGGATGGGCTCGGAGTGACAGAACTCTGGTGGGTGACCAGGCGAAATGAGGAAACACTTGGCATTCTTGGCGAGCATCTCGAAGAGCCCGCGTTGTCAAATGCCATTGAGAAAGGCCGCCGGCTCGGCGTCGACGAGGCCGTCGCGCTGGCCCTCGGTACAGACCAGATTGGACGCACGGGGAACCATCCCTGATGTGCAGCTGACCCAGGAGACGGAAGCGTGGTGCTCAACATCTTGTGGATCGTCCTGTCCGGCTTCTGGCTCTTCCTTGCCTACCTGATCTCAGGCATCACACTGATTCCGCTTACTCCCTTCGGCAACGACATCGTCAAGAACGGTCGGTCGTCCGCGGAAACGTCGTATTCAGCATGTAGCCCGCAACCAGACGGCCTGGTAGCAATGCGGGCGAGGCGCGGTGATGAGCCGCACCCCACCCGCCGGTTGTGTCCGAGAATATCAGGAGTCAGTTGCGCCCGGGGGCTGTGCATGTGGTGCCGGCCTGATCTGGTTCGCGGCATCCGCCGGAGCTGGTGATCGATCCCGGCCGACTCACCGACGAGCACCGTCATGCTGTCGTCGAGGTCTACTACCAAGGACGATCCGCAGTTGACCTCGCCGCCGCAGCGGGCGCACCGGCGGCAACCATCCGATCATCCTCGGGGACCCCGTCCGGTCGAGGGTCCATATACGTCCAGCGGGCACTGCGTTGAGCCCCATGCCTCCAGCCGATCTCGACCACGCCACGCGCTCGAGTGGCCGTGTGTGGGCAGCCTCAAGTGGCCGCCGTTGGGCAAGACCTGTTGACCGGTCACCGTCCGTGCAGTCCGTCTACTGCTGCGCGGTACCCCACAGTCCTCAAAGCCCTCCGTCAAGTCCGCCTCACTGACCCGTCCAGTTCGTATACCGGTCTACCATCGCGCGTTCGGAGTCCTGCGAGATAGTCGACACAGCGGCAACAGCGGTTTGGGGCCATCCGGCCTTGCCGTCACACGCGTAGCGAGGCGCTCGTCAACCGCTGCTCGGTGACCGGACCAGGCAGTGGCCGGACATGCACCAGTCCGTCAGCGGCGACGTCGATGACTTCCGCAATGGCGATAGCCGAACCAGCCCCGACGACGATCAACCGCCCGGGCACGACCACCGACTGGTCGGGCGCCTGATCGAGATACGTCCAGGGAAGGCCAGTTTCGTCTTCGGTGTTCAAGTCGACGAACAAATCAATTTTCATGCGTCCTCCTGTCGAAACGCCGGGTTGCTGACGGTGCGGTGCGACACCGCCAGAAGGCGGGCGACACCAGCGTCGACATCATCGTAGAACGTGATCGTCACATGCGGGCTCCGGTACGTCGGAACGACCTCAAAACCGGCTTCGATCACGTCGGCCAGCCGGTACACGAACAAAGTCGCGAACGCGTCGAGACGGTCTTCGCCGAGGTCGAGGACCCCATCGTTCGACCGGGCGTAAAACACTCCCGGTCAGCAACCGCTACGCCAACCGGGCCTGGATGCAAATCGTCTGCCTCGCCCACGATCTCGTGCGCTGGTTCCAACACCTCGCCTGCACCGGCGAACTCGCCACCGCCGAACCGAAACGGTTGCGCTGGACCCTGTGGCACACACCCGCCCGCAGCGTGCGCCGCGCCGGACGCGACATCATCCGCATCATCGCTGATTCCTCTTGAGTCCGAACTGTTCGCATTGAGGTGGGTCATCCGCATCAGCTACTACACAGGGACCACCATGCAGGCCGAAGTTGCGATCGGCGACCACAGAACCTCGGTCACCTTCGAGTCAGGACTCCACGACGTGTACCTCGTTCACGTTGGCGCTGTGCAGAGCATCGTCATCGCGTCTCGCCAACCGCTGAAGACTCTCTGCGTCACTCAGGTCAGTGTCGGTCAGATCTAGGAGAGTTCTGAAGTAGTCGTGTTTCGTGAATTCGGGAACGCTGTGAGCTGCATGTTTGTCGAGAAACTCGGCGTAAACTCGATTGAATCAGGACTCACCTAGAACGTGGGTCCACCAGATGCGGTTGCTGTTTGCCTGGACGCGTCATTCGGCCTTGAGATCGCTCAGGTCATCGTCGTCGTGTTCGAGGCTGTGGAGCGGGATGTCACCCTTGGTCAGGTTCTCGTCCCCAACCGTGAGAGCGATGGTGAAGGTTCGACCCTGAGTGACCGACAGCCTGGTCAGGGCTCGTTCAAGGAGCTGCTTGCGGACACGGTTCGACTCGGCGACCTTGGCGGTGATCGCATTTCTCGCCGTGATCCAGGTCTTGTCTCTGTCGACTGAAGCCGATAGCCAGCGGTGTCGAGCTGGATTCGACCTTCGTCGAGGAGCGTCTGGAGCGCCCACCTGGACGTCAGCCTCGATCGATTCGCTGTCCATCCCTTCGTGAAGGAGCACCGAGATGTTGTGCGCGTCCAACGTCAAGTCGCGGACGTCGACCCAGAGTGCGATGGTCTTGAGCACCCTGGCCAGAAGTGGCTTGCCCGCGAGCAGTTTGACGACCTGGTCGACTTCGTCTCGCCACGAGGGCGGCGTGATTGATTCACACCAGACACCTGGGAGTATGGGTCATAAACGGCCTCGCAACGGACGCTCGCGATGGAGATCCGCACAGGTTGCCCTGAGAGCCCCGCAATCGCCGGTGAGCTTCCTTCACTCAGACTGCGCGGCAGAATCGTCGTGCCTGTCGTCGCGCTGCAAGCCCTGATCACCGCAACCCAACGGTGACGACGACCGCTACAGCTCGAGCGCAGCGATCGCCCGGCGCTTGCCGACGTCCATGCGCCCGTCGTAGTGCATCCGGAGGGTGTTCTCGCTGTTGCCGAGAATGTCGGCAACCGTGCGGTACGACTCGCCGGCATCGAGCATGACGGTGGCTGCGAAATGGCGCAGTTGCAGCAACGTGGTATTCGATTCGCCTCGCATCGCAAACCACCGATCGGAGAATGTGTCGGGCCGGCACGGGATAGCGCCATCCGCTGGGTTCGAGAACACGTAGTCGGTGCCAGGCACGCTCTGCGGAGATCGAGCAGCGGCCCGCTCGCGCTGCGCCCGCATCGCCGTGAGCGCGTTGGATGTCAGCGGGACGTCGCGCCAATCGCTGCGCTTGGTTGCCTTGCGTTGGATCTTCTTTCCCGGTCCGGCATCGGTGATTGCAGCCGAGATGTGCACCTCGCCGCTCGCCATGTCAACGTCGTCCCATTGCAGCCCGAGTCCTGGCTACGAACACGCTTGAGTGTCGCTCGGACCTCATCCGCCGTCGGCGAGTGAGGCTTCGAACGAGTCGACCTCGGGCGGGTGGCGTCCTTGGTTGGATTGCTATCGATCCAACCTCGCTTGCGAGAGAACTCCAACGATCGTGACAGCACGGTCGCACACCGACGAAGCACATGGGCAAACCATGGGCGAGCCATGGGCACGGCATCACGAACGACAGCAGCTGAAAACGCAGGAAACCCTGCCAACGGCAGGGTTTCCTTTGGAGCGGATGACGAGATTCGAACTCGCGACCCTCACCTTGGCAAGGTTGTGGTCACCGTCCCTACAGTCCGTCTAGTGCGCTGCAGTACTCCACAGTCCGGAAAACCGTCCGGGAAATCCGTCTAGTCCGTCTAGTTCGTATACCGGTCTACCATCGCACACGCGCTATGTGAATCCCGCTGGCTTCGGTAGAGGCTCGGGTTATTGGATTCCAACCAGTTGGTCGGGGTGTTGGGCAGCATAGAACGCTGCTTCGAGCTCGGCGGGTGGGACGTCGTCGAGGTAGCCGTGCAGGCGGGTCGTGTTGTGCCAGTGGACCCGACCAAGAGTTGCCAGCTCGACGTCGTCGACAGTGCACCAGGGGCCTTGTTGGGGGCCGCGGATCAGCTCGGTCTTGTAGTAGCCGTTGACTGTCTCAGCGAGCGCGATGTCGTAGCTTTATCACCGACGGTGCCGATCGAAGGGACGGCGCCGAGCTCGGCGAGTCGTTCACCGAAGCGGATGCTGGTGAACTGGTTCCGTTCCCGAGCCTTCGTTGCCCGCCTCAAGCACCACGGCATGGTCGGCTCGATGGGCGAGTCGGCGCGTGCGGTGACAACGCGATGATGGAATCGTTCTTCTCGCTCCTCCAGAAGAACGTTCTCGACCGGCAACGCTGGCGGACACGCGCCGAGCTGACCTCGCGGATCGTGAACTGGGTCGAGCGGACCTACCATCGACGCCGACGACAACCACGACTCGGCAGACTCACACCCATCGAGTTCGAGGTCGTCTTCAACACTCAGGCCACAGCCGCCTGAAACTTCACAACCCCGATGTCAACCAAACTGGGGGCAGACCCTGTTGTATCGAGCGGGCCGGCGAGTGCGCATCGGTGACCCAACCGGCTGACGTCAACCGCACCCGGCGTCAACGTTCACCAGCGCGACAAAAATCCGCTTCCACGAAATGCCGCTACGCACACCCCATCAATCGTTCAATGCACGACGACCCAACGAAGCACTTGCGGGTCGATCGAGCGTCGCTCAGTCTGTGTTGTCGACCCGCCCGCCCGATGAACACCGTTCGTCAACGGACAACCGGAGGCTGAGCGGCGCTCGTTGTGCCGCGGGCGACGTTGTAGATCAGCAGCGCGAACGAGGCCACAATAAGGACGAGAACGATCAACGTCAGGATCTGCTGGGTACGGTCAGCGGGCGGACGTGGGGAGGAGGTCGGTTCGGATCCGGCCGGCGTTGCCGGCTGAGCTTCGTTCGAAGGATCATTTCTCACGGTCGAACCATCCGAACCACCACATGCTGTAAGCGGCCAGGCCCAAGCCGAGAAACAGGTAGAGCTCGTTGTGTCCGCCGGGGAGAAGCGTCAGGTCGCTTCCGCCGCCCATCAAGATGTTGAGGATGACGATCGTGAACCCGACCGCGACCAGGACGAGTCCGATCGTCTTGTGCCAACCGGGCCGAAGCCGGACCGACTTCGTCGGAGGCGTGTAACGACTTGATGCGGGCGCACTCGGATGGCTGCGGTGATCGTCATCCTTGCGGGTAGGGGCACGCGGTGGCACGTCGGCGCGAGGCAATGCGGTCGGGTCACGGGGGACAGTGACCCGACCGCGATGCTCACTCTTGCCAGCCTGCACGTGGCGCTTGTTGGGAGGCATGAGATCGCAACTTTCTCCTCGTCGACCGGGCTACTACACTACGTCGTAGGGTTGTCCGCTGACAAGTGCTCTCAGGCGCGAGGCACGGATGCAGTTGGCGTCGTGACATTACGTCAAACGCAAGCAGGTGATGCCATCAATCCGCCATGGGCGCAGCCGTCACCGTCGGACGTTCACGTAGGCTGTACGACACGATGTAGTAGGCGCACGGACGTCGGCCGTGATCGGAGAAGAAACTGTGAACAATGAGTACGTAAAGCCCAATGGACGGAGCTCCAGAGTCGCCATCGTGGTCTTCGCCGTGTCGCTGACGGCGGGCGGTGTGTTCGCGCTCGCCACCAGGTCGTCGGGGAGTGCGCCGGTTGCGCAGGCGGGCGATCAGTCGGCCGATTCTTCTGTGCCGATGGCGGCAGTCTCGGTCGATCCCGGCACAGCTGCAGACAGCCCAACGACTGGATACGAAACGACGGTGGCGGCATCGGAGCCGGTCGTCGGGGACTTGTCCGGTGTGGAGCCGACGGGCACAACGGCGTGTGTGTTGAAGTCTTCGAAGTTGGGCTTCGGTGATTCTGGAGCTGACGTTGCTTGTCTGCAGGGTGCGCTGGTCGATGCCGGCCTGTTACCTGCGGCCAGCGGCGAGTTCGATGCGGCGACTGCGGATGCTGTCAAGGCGGTGCAAACACAGCGGAACCTCTTTGTTGATGGTGTCGTCGGCCGTGAGACGGCGCTGTCGTTGGGGATCTGGCCCGATGAGGCTGCCCAGGTGGTGCGCACCCCTGCCCCGGCGAAGGATGCTGTCGATCTGATGGGGTACCAGTTGTCGTCGGTCGCGTCGGCGGGTGATGACGCGCCGCCGCTTCCTCCGGATTCGGGGTCGGGTCGGCGGTTGGTTTATGACCGTGCGGGTCAACGAATCTGGGCTGTTGATGACGCGGGCCGGATCGTGCGGTCGTGGTTGGTGTCGGGCAGCAAGTACGGCAACGAGACTCCGGGCGTCCATGAGGTGTACAGCCGT
>JAYUCY010000071.1:0-47873 GCA_043740085.1 Ilumatobacteraceae bacterium | reverse complement strand
CCCTCATTCGGTCGGCCGCTGTCGGGTCGGCCAACACGTCGGCGATGCGGTCGGCCAGCTCGTGATGGTTGCCCGGTTCGAACAGCATGCCGGCGTCGGTGCCTTCGACGATCTCGGCCAGGCCACCCGTCTGCGCGACGATCGTCGGTGCACCAGCAGCCATGCCTTCCAAGGCGACGATGCCGAACGGTTCGTACAGCGACGGAATCACGACGCAGCTCGCACGCTGCAGCATCTCGTGCAACTCGCTGTCCGGCACGAATCCGGCGAGCTGCACGATGTCGCTGACGCCCTCTATATCGATCTGCGTTTGGAGCTCGGGCAGGTAGGTGCCACGGCCAGCGATCACGCACCGGACCCCGGGCACGCGGAGGCGAAGCTCGCCGATGGCGCGTGCCAGAACTTGAAACCCCTTCTCGTACTGAATACGACCCCATGCGATGACGAGCGGCTCGCGTTGACTGGCGAGCGCGGGCACGGCGTCTTTCCAGCGGTCGGTGTCGACCCCATTGGGCACCAGGTGCACCTTCTCCGCGGGTAGTTCGAAGTTGTGGATGACTTCGCGCAGCATGAATCGCGAGCAGGCGATGATCTCGCGTGCCTGATACGTGAGCCACCACTCGATGGAGTTGATCGTGCCCGGCAAGCCTGGCGGTAGGTGACCGCCGTGGCGGCCGCGCTCGGTGGCGTGGATGGTGGCCACCAGCGGCACGTCCAGCAGCGTCTTGAGCGTGTCGCCCGCCCATGCCACCAGCCAGTCATGAGCGTGAATGACTTCCGGCTTCCAGTCGCCCAGTTGGGCGGAGAGCTGCACCAGCTGATGGTTTGCCGACGCCATTCGAGCGACCAGATCGTCGTCGGGCAGCCAGGGCAGGCCGGGGTCGGCGCGTAGCACGCGCACGCCGTCGACCACCACATCGTCGGGTTCGTCGGGGTGGTGCAAGCTACACACGACCACCTCATGGCCGGCACGTTGCATTGCCCTCGTCAGGCCGTCGACGTGGGCAGCGATGCCGCCAACGACGAGCGGCGGATACTCCCACGACAGCATCAGTACGCGCACGGCTGCGAACGTAGCAGCGGCGGGGGTGGGCGGTGCCGTACGCTCCGACTGTGGTGCTTTCTGATCTCGACCTTCATCTCTTCGGCGAGGGAACTCACTCTCGCCTGTGGCAGCTCCTGGGTGCGCAGCCGCTGCCCGACGGGGGTGTGCGCTTCGCAGTGTGGGCTCCCAACGCTCGTTCGGTGGAAGTGCTGGGTGATTGGAATGGATGGGTGTCGGGCACGATGCTGGAGGCGCAGGGCTCGTCGGGCATCTGGGCGCTGGTCTGCCCCACCGCGCAGCCCGGTCAGCGCTACAAACTCGGCGTCACCTCGGCCACCGGCGCCTCTGTGCTGAAGGCCGACCCGATGGCGCGGCAGAGCGAATGCCCGCCATCGAACGCAAGCGTGGTCCCACAACCAGACACATACGTGTGGGGCGACGAGCAGTGGATGGCCGCCCGCAGCCACGCCCCCGGTGCGCCGCTGCGCATCTATGAGGCGCACATCGGGTCGTGGCGCTCGGGAGTGGGCAGCTACATCGAGTTCGGCGAGCAACTTGCCGACCACTTGGTCGCGCTCGGCTTCACCCATGTCGAACTGCTACCTGTCGCCGAGCACCCCTATGGTGGCTCGTGGGGCTACCAGGTCAGTGGCTATTACTCGCCGACAGCGCGCTATGGAACACCCGACGAGCTGCGGGCGATGGTCGACATCTTTCACCGGCGTGGCATCGGCGTGATCATCGACTGGGTGCCCGCACACTTCCCGAAGGACGAGTGGAGTCTCGCCCGCTTCGACGGCACCGCGCTCTACGAGCACGCCGACCCACGCCAGGGGGAGCACCCCGACTGGGGCACATACGTCTTCAACTATGGCCGCGATGAGGTGCGCAACTTCCTGGTGGCCAACGCGCTGTATTGGCTGCACGAGTTCCACATCGACGGGCTGCGCGTGGACGCCGTTGCCAGCATGCTCTACCTTGATTACTCGCGGCCCGCCGGCGGCTGGGTGCCGAACCGTGAGGGCGGCCGCGAGAACCTGGAAGCAATTGCGTTCCTGCGCGAGCTCACTGCAGCGGTCGCCGACGAGATGCCCACCGCAATGATGATCGCGGAGGAGAGCACGGCGTGGCCGAAGGTCACGCACCCCATCGAGTTCGGCGGGCTCGGGTTCACGCACAAGTGGAACATGGGCTGGATGAACGACACGTTGGGCTACCTGCAGCACGACCCGGTGCATCGCCGGTTCCACCATCGTGAGCTGTCGTTCGGGTTGCTCTACGCGTTCAGCGAACGGTTTGTGCTGCCGCTCAGCCACGACGAAGTGGTACACGGCAAGGGCAGCCTGCTGGGCAAGATGCCGGGCGACGATTGGCAGCGCTTCGCCAATCTGCGTGCGCTGTACGCCTGGATGTGGGCGCAGCCCGGTGCGCCGTTGCTGTTCATGGGCGCCGAGATCGCTCCGTTCACGGAATGGAACGAATCGACAGGGCTGCCGTGGCACCTTTTGAACCACGCGCCACACCGTGGCATTCGCGATCTGCTGGCCGAGCTCAATCGGGTGATCGCCGTCTGGCCGGCGCTCTTCGAACGCGACCATGAGGCCACCGGTTTTCAATGGCTGGACGCCGACGACGTGGACCACTCCATCTACGCCTTCCTGCGCTGGGGCTATGCGGGCGGCACCGCAGTTGCGACGGCGGCCAACTTCACGCCGGTTCCTCATGGCGGGTACCGCATCGGTCTGCCGTGGGCCGGCGAGTGGCAGCTACTGCTCGATACAGATTCGCCGAACTACGGCGGCAGTGGCTTTGCAGGGTACGACCTTGCTGGCCTGCGCACCGGCAGCGCCGTGGTCACCGCCACCACGGAGGTGGCGTGGCAGGGCCAGCCGGCCTCCGCTGTCATCGATGTACCGCCGCTGGCGGTGCTGTGGTTGGGTTCCGCCCGACCGTGAAACCGTGGCGCGACGAACGTCTGCGCCCCGTACTTGCGGCGTGTGTCACCCTGGGCTTCGCAGTCGGGGTGTTCGCCGTGTCGTTCGGGGTGACCTCGGTGTCGGCCGGTGCATCGGTGGCGCAGACCTGTGCGATGTCGCTGCTGGTGTTCACCGGTGCGTCGCAGTTCGCTGCCGTCAGCGTGTTCGGCGCCGGCGGTTCGGCGGCCTCGGCCTTTGGTGGTGCAGCGCTGTTGGCTGCCCGCAACAGCGTGTACGGACTGGCGATGGCGCCGCACCTGCGCGGCAGCCTCGGCCGGCGACTGGTGGCGGCGCAACTGACGATTGACGAATCGACAGCGATGGCAGCTGCGCAAGACGACGAGGCCCACCGGGTCGCCGCGTTCTGGATCACCGGGCTCAGCGTCTACCTGTTTTGGAACCTGGGCACGCTGATTGGCGCCCTACTCGGTTCCGCGATCGACCCAAAGGTATTCGGCCTCGATGCCGCATTCCCGGCCGCGTTCCTCGCAATGCTGTGGCCGCTGCTGCGTGAGCGCCGCTCGGCGATGGCCGCACTGATCGGCGGGTCGGTCTGCCTGGTGTTGATTCCGTTCGTGCCCGTCGGCATCCCCATCCTGTGCGCAGCTGTGGGCATCCTGGTCGGCGTGCCGCCGCCGCCGGTCCCAACGTCGGTCGTGGCGACCGCCGGCGACGAGGTGTTGCCGTGACGTGGGGATTCGTTCTGGCGTTGGCCGCGACCGCCTATGGCTTCAAGGTGCTCGGTCTGGTGCTGGTGGGCGACCGTCAGTTGCCGCCGGTGCTCGATCGTTGCCTGGCGTTGATTCCGGCGGCGCTGATTGCTGCGATCGTGGTGAAAGACACGTTCAGCGTCGGCCAGCAGTTGCAGGTTGATGCGCGCGTTGCGGGTGTTGCCGCGGCGGCGGTCGCGGCATGGCGCAAGGCCCCGCTGATTGCGATCATCGTGATCGGCGCCGCCGTCACGGCCGCCGTGCGCGCCGTCACCTGATGTTGCTCACCATGTCAATCCTGCTTGAAACCGCAGGTCGGCCGCAGCCAGACCATGACATGGCGGCGAATGTGCGCCGCCATCGGTCGGCTGGCGGTCAGCCGGCGGTCAGGCTGTGGGCTGCTCGATGAGTTGCTTGAGGCCGCGCAGGTTGCGTTGCCAGATGGCGCGCAACACCACCTTGCCGCCGATGTAGGCGCCGACAGGGCCACCCAACCACCAGGGGAAGGTCAGCTCCTCTTGCCAGACGAACCGCGTGCGGCGGCCGAGGTCGATGGGCTCCAGCGTGAACCTGCCGCTGCCCGTGACCAGCCCGGTGTGGCGTACGCCCATCACCTCGCCGGGCGTCCATTCGGTGATCTCCATCCGGTCGACCAGCTTGATGGGGCCGACCTTGGTGTCGCACAGGAACTCGGTGCCGACACCGCGTGTCTGCGAACCGGTGAAGCGGATGGCGACAGCGTCGTGCATCCAGTCGACGTGGTTCTCGACTGGCTCGACGACTTCCCAGACGCGGGATGACGCCGCATCGATTTCGATTGCAACACGGATCTCAGACATGAGCGAACCAACGAGCGGGTCAGGCCTTGACGGCGACGTTGCGCAACCGCTGCGCGGCGGTTTCCGGCGGCACGATGTTGATCATCACGCCAGTGCCACGCTCGAACCCGGCGGTGGTGACCAGCTTCGGGAACAGGTGCACGTGCCAGTGGTACGACCCGTTGTAATGGTGCGGGGCCGTGTGGAACACCAGGTTGTACGAGATGTCGCCGTGAATTTCACGCAATGCGATGAGCGAATCGCGAATGGCCATACCGACGGCGCCCAACGTGGTGTCGTTGCTGTCGGTGAGGTGCAGGTCGTGGCTGCGCGGAATGATCAGCAGTTCGTAGGGGGCACCCGCCCAGTAGGGGCTGACGCAGACCACATCGTCAGTGGCGAAGAGCACGCGCTTACCGTCAACCAACTCGGCCTCGACTGTGGCGCACAGAATGCAGCCACCTTCGAAACGAGTGAAGGCACGCTGCTCTTCAAGAATTTCACCGGGCACGAAGGGGAGGCCCAACAGTTGGCCATGCGGGTGCGCCAACGACGCACCGGCTTCGCGACCATGGTTGATGATGGCCTGCGTATAGCGAACATGCCTGGTGGTGGCGTGCTCTTGCAGCCGACGCTTGAGCATCAGCATCATGTCGGTGGCGTCTTCGTCGGAGCTGAGGTGCAGGCCGCCCTCATGGTCCGGGGTGAACACAAAGACCTCGTGAATACCGCTGGACTCTGCCTCCACGTGCACCGGGCCGTGGTGATGAACCGCAAACGGCTCGTCGCCTTCGAAGGCCGGGTACAGGTTGGGGATGACGCGCATACGCCAATGACCGCCGGCATCGAGGGTTTCGAGCGCGGGCAGCGACGACTCTTCATTGCCGGGGCAGAACGGACAGGGGCGACCAGGTTCCGACTCGACCTGCGCGGTGCGCGGGGCAAAGTCGGTGGGGCGTTCGGCCCGATCTGCCACGATCGTGACCCATCGCCCGGTCAGCGGATTCAGACGGAGTTGACTCACAGCTTCTATAGCTTACGACCTGTCGCTCGGCGAAGGGTGGACGGAGCTCGAATTTGAGCGGTTCCCCTTGCAAAAGACGGAGACTTGACGTTCGCTCTCCGCCGTGAACGGCGTGCGGTCGAAGGCTTCCCACCGTTCGCTCAACGTCATCCCCGCGTCGGCGGCCATTCCATCCAGCTGGGCGGTAGTGGCCCAGCGGATACTCCACGGCCGCAGTCGCACGCCACCGGATTCGGTGATATCGATGAACTGGCCCTCGGCGAGCTGGCCCGCGGCGTTGGCCGTGCTCACGCTGAGCACGACCCTGTCCGCGGCAATCGAGCGGACGGTGATGCTGGAGGCTGGGTCGTGCGCAGGGTCGGGTACGAACGCCTCGATGACGAAGTATCCGCCATCAACGATCCGGGTGGCCGCCGCCGCGAAACAGGCTTGCTGGCGCTCGTGGGTCAGCAGATTGAAGAACGTGTTGTAGGCCACGAACACGAGAGCAAAGGGCCCGGCCGGCATCTCGTCGACCATGTCGCCCAGGTGGGCGTGTACCTGCGCGGCACCGTCCTTTGCGGCCAGTTGTTGCAGCATCCGTTCGCTGGTATCGAGGCCGTGCACCTCCAACCCGGCGGCGGCCAGAGGAATGGCCAACCGTCCGGTGCCCACCCCCAGTTCCAGCACGCGGTCACCGCCCGCCGCACTGGTGAGTTCGAACAACGTGCGGGTGGTCGTAGCAACATCGCTGATGCCGTGGTACCACTCGTCATACACATCGGCGAATGAGTCGCCGTAACTCGCGTCGTCGTAACCCCGCATCGTCCCATCTTGGGGCATACGAGTGCGGGGCCGCCAGCCGGATCGTTGCGGCGATCACGTTGCGCCGCAAGATTCGGCCAGAATGACCAGGTGAGCCAATGGGCGGGCATTGAATCGGGGTCAGCCGCGGCGCCCACGGTGGCTCGCGCTGACGGGCCCGCCGTGCGCAAACCGCCCGTGCCTCGCCTGCGCCGAACCGAGCGGCTGATAGTTGGCTCCATCGACGGTGCCGCGCACGTGCTGCAGCGCTGCGCGCGCACGGTGCTCGTTGGTTCGGCGATACTCATGGTGCCGATGGTTGCAGTCGGTGTGCTGCTGGCGGTGCTGGCGTTTGATCGATTTGATGCTGTGGACGGATTGCTGGGTGACCGCGGGTACATCGGCGCCGAGTCCGGTTTCGCGTTCTTGGCAGCCGCGCTCCAATCGTTCACGGCGCATCTCATCGGCGCCTACGCCGCTGTCTTCGTGATGCGCTATCAAATGGGTGGCTCGCCCGGCATCGGCGAATGTGTGCGGGCAGTGCTGCGGCGGCTGCCGCTGCTGATCGTCACCTGGCTGGTGACGCATTGGTGGGCCTTGCTGTTCGATGTGTGGTTGATCAATTCCGACCGCAGCGCGCTGGCGGCGCTGATCTGGATTCTGCCGTTGGCCGCCTCCGTGCTCAGCACCTGCTTTCTGCTGGTCACGCCGGTGATGATGGGCGAGAAGCTTGGCTTCGCTGCTATCCCGCGTGCGTGGCGGCTGGTGCGTACTCGCTTCGGCGCGGCGTTCGGTTTCGTGTGGGCGTGCGGTGTGCTGGCCGTGATGCTGTTTGCATTCATCGCCTTCCTGCCCCAGTTGGTCGAGAGTACGGGCCTCATCACGTTCGGGTCGTACGCCTGGTTGGTCCAGGGCCTCACGTCGCAGTTGGCGCTCCTGATTGTGATCCCCTTCACGGCGATGGCGACTGCGCAGCTGTACTTGCAGATCCGCGTTCATGCGGAAGGCCTTGACATTGCAATCGCCGCCGATCGAGCATTCGGCCGCGCCGAGTGATCACTGAACTGATCACTCGAGCGTGGCTCGTCGGCGCTCCGCCCGCCGACCCGCTGGGCCCGGTGGACCAGGACCCTGATGCAGTGCGCGAAGAGGCGTGCAAGCTGGTCAGCAAGGACACGTCGGTGTGTTCGGCGCCCAAACCACCGAAGCCGCCGAAGGTTGACGACGGCGGTGGCTTTGACCTCAGCATCGTGTCGTTGTTGCTCTGGGTGTTGCTCATCGCCGCAGTCGTCGGCCTGCTGTACTTGCTGCTGCGGTGGGCGGCCACGAAGTCCGGTCGCACGCTGGCTCTCCGCAAGTCACCCGCTGGTGACGATGGCGACGGCGACGTTGTCGAACGCGATGCGGTTGCTGTCGATCGTTCGCGTGAGCCAATCAACTGGCGTGCAGAGGCCGAACAACATCGGCTCGCAGGTCGGTATCGCGACGCGCTGCGCTGCCGCTATCGCGCGCTGGTCGGCGACCTTGCCAGACGAGGGCTGATCGATGAGATACCCGGCCGTACCACGGGCGAGGAGCGTGCCCAGTTGCGGCGTGTGACGCCAGCGGCCAGTGCGCCGTTCAACTCCGCAGCCGATCTCTTCGACGGTGCCTGGTACGGCCACAGCGATGTCGACGCGGCTGACGACGACCGCTTTCAGGCGCTTGAACGCGACGTGCTCGCGACCGCGACGCAGGTGCGCCGATGAGCCCGCGCCGTACCGCTGGGGCTGCGACTGCAGGAGGTCGCGTGGGTATCACCGTGCTGCTGGTGGTGGTCGCGGCAGTCGGGATGCTGTTGCTGCTACGCGCGCGACCCGACCCGGAGCCGTTCGACCCGCGCAGCGGAGAAGGCAGCGGCACCCGTGGCCTGGTCGTGCTGCTGGAGCACGAGGGAGCGATCGTCGATGTAGTTCGGGCGGCGCCACCGGTGGGCTCGCAGCAACGCGTGCTCGTGCTGGAGGACCGGCTGAACGCACATCAACGGCGCGATCTGCTGGCGTTTGCCCAGGGTGGTGGCGTGGTGATTGTGGCAGACCCCAACAGCACGCTCGCCGGCGACTTGGGTGCCACCAGTACCGTCACCGACGAGCTGCCGTCGTTCGACGCCAACCTTGTGAACTCGCAGATCAACGTGCCGCTGGGTGAGTGTGATGTGGCAGCGCTCGACCACCTGCGTGGGGTGTTCGTGCGGACGGGCATACGTTTTCACGACTCACCCTCGGCCACGTCGACGTGCTTTCGGAACCAGTCGGGCTCCTTCGCCTTCGTAGCGCCCGACGGAGCGGGCCTGATCGTGCAGCTCGGCGACAACGAACTGTTCACCAACTCGCTGCTGCGCTACGCCGATAATGGGCCGCTGGCGACGGCGTTGTTGGCGCCCGCCGACGGCTCTCGCGTCGACATTCTCCTTGGCGAGGAAGCGGCGAAGACGGTGGCCGATATCGGTTCGGGCGAACGGACACTGACGGATCTGGTTCGGCCGGGCGTGTGGATGGCGTTGACACAGCTCGCCATCGCCTTCGTCATCTTCGCCATCGCCCGCGCCATTCGACCCGGCCGCCCCGTGCGCGAGCCCGAACAGGTGCCCATCGCCGGCAGCGAGCTAGTAGTCGCGACTGGCAATCTGATGCAGCGGGCGCAGCACGCGGAACGTGCCGGCTGGCTGTTGCGCGGCAACCTCTATCGGTCACTGTGCAAACAATTCCGGCTGCCACCGACGACCTCCATCGACGCGCTGGATGCCGCGGTTGCTGGGCAGACGTCGCTTCCGCCCGGCCACGTCGCGTCAGTGCTGCAACGCGAGGTGCAGGACAACGCCGGGCTGGTACAGCTCAGCAATTCTCTACAAGCAATCCGTGAAGCGACCCCGATGGGGCGCGTCGAAGGTGAAGGAGTCAACTCGTGAACGAAGACAACAGGTCACCACTGCAGGCCGTTCTGGCGGTGCGCGACGAGGTGGGCAAGGTGGTGGTTGGTCAGGAGGGCGTGCTGACTGGAGCCATCGCCGCGCTGCTGGTCAACGGCCATGTGCTGTTGGAAGGTGTCCCCGGCGTGGCCAAGACGCTGCTGGCGAAGAGCTTGGCTGCGGCGTTCGACATGAAGTTCACGCGCTTGCAGTTCACCCCAGACCTGATGCCCAGCGATGTGATCGGCCAGCAGCTTGTGGGCCAGACATCCGACGGCATCACGTTCAAGTTTCGTGAGGGCCCGGTGTTCACCAACTTGCTCCTGGCCGACGAGATCAACCGCACGCCACCCAAGACCCAGGCGGCGCTGCTGGAGGCGATGGAGGAGCGTCAGGTCAGCTTCGCCGGTCAGACCTACGCGCTGCCCGATCCGTTTCTGGTGATTGCGACGCAGAACCCGATCGAGTACGAGGGCACCTACCCGCTGCCCGAGGCACAGCTCGACCGGTTCCTGTTCAAGCTGCAGGTGCAGTACCCAACGTTCGAACAAGAGCTGGAGATGGTGTCGCGCCATGACCGGGGCATGAATCCGCACGACGTGCGAGGGGCGGGCGTTCGTCCGGTCGCCTCGGCTGCCGACCTCGCCGCTGGCCGCGCTGCAATACATCGGATCCGGGTGGAGCCAGCGGTGCAGCAGTACATCGTCAACGTCTGTCGCGCGACTCGTGAGTCGCCGTCGCTGCAGCTGGGAGTCTCGCCCCGTGGCATGACCTGGCTGCTCCACGCGTCGAAAGCGTGGGCATGGCTCAGCGGGCGCGAGTTCGTCACGCCCGACGAGGTCAAAGCTGTCGCCAAGCCATGCCTGCGCCACCGCATCATGGTCCGCCCCGAGCTCGAGCTGGAGGGCACATCGGCCGACGCTGTGCTCGACGGCATTCTCGCCACCGTCCCCACCCCGCGCTGATCCGTTGCCGGCCGACGCATGAAGCACCCCATCGCCTATCCGTTGCTGGCCGACGCATGAAGCCCCGCGTCGCCTTTCCCGTTGCTGGCCGACGCATGAAGCCTCGCGTCGTTGATCCGTTGCTGGCTGACGCATGAAGCCTCGCGTCGCCTATCCGTTGCCGACCGTGTGGTTCGCCGCGCTCGTCGCCATCTCGGGTCTCGCGCTGTTTGCGTGGCCGGGACGTAGCTGGAGTGCGATGGTCGCGGTGGAGTTGGTGTTGCTGCTCATCTTCATTCTGGACGCCGTGCTAGGTGTCGCGCCGAAGCGCATTGATGTACAGCGCGAACTCGAGGAGTCGGTGACGATGGGCGAGTCGGTGACCTTGACGTGGTTGGTCGACAACCGGGCGTCGCGACACGCGCGGGTGACGGTCACCGATGCGCTCTGGCCCAGCCTGGAGGCCGAGCGTCGGCGCGTGAGTGCCACCTTGCGGCCGGGTGCGCGCCTGCGTGCGAAGACGGTGCTGCGGCCTACTCGTCGCGGCCGGTTCCCGCTCCGTGACGTCACCGTGCGCGTGGAGGGGCCATTGCGTTTGGTGAATCGCCAGGCAACGCGCGCTGTGGAGGGGAGCCTGCGAGTAATGCCCGCGTACCCCAGTCGCGAGGAAGTGCAGCGCCGTATTCGAGTGCCGAGGGTGTTGGAAGTAGGGCTGCGCAGCATTCGCACGAGCGGCGGCGGCAGCGAGTTCGATCAGCTGCGCGACTTCCGGCCCGACGACGAGTTCCGCCGTATCGACTGGCCGTCGACCGTCCGCCTGCAGCGCCCGATCGTCAAGCAGTACCGGGCGGAACGCAATCAGAACGTGGTCCTGCTGTTGGACAACGGTCGCGTCATGGCTGGCACTGTCGGCGGCGTGCCACGGGTGGAGCATGCGATGGATGCCGTGTTGGGCGTGGTGCAGGCGGCGACAAAGTTGGGTGACCGCGTCGGCATGCTCGCGTTCGACCGCCAGGTGCGCAGCGTTGTGGTGCCGACAAACGGCAAGAGTCAGCTGGGTCGCGCCGCTGAGGCGATGTACATGCTGGAGCCCGACTACAGCGAGAGTGCGTACCTGTCTGCGTTCAACTACGCGACGGCCCGCTTCCGCCGCCGCTCGCTCTTCATCGTGCTCACCGATCTCGTCGAGTCCGCCGTCGAGCAAGCGCTGCTGCCGGCGCTGCCGATCATCACTCGTCGTCATCTCGTGGTCGTTGCCGCAGTGCAAGACCCGGCGGTGAAGGAATGGGCTGCGGGTGGCGACCACCAGTGGGCCAGCGAGGCCTATCGCGAGGCGGCGGCGGTCAACGTGTTGCATCAGCGTGCCCGTGCCACCGCCCGGCTGCGAGCGGCCGGCGCCATCGTGGTCGATGCCGCCCCGGGCAAGCTGGCCACCGAGCTGGTCGACAAGTACCTAGAAGTAAAGGCCAGCGGCCGCCTCTAGTCGGCGGACCTGCGTCGAGTCCCGCCCGGTCGCCCGGTCGCCGACCTGGCACCCGCCAAGTCCGCCAAGTCCGCCAAGTCCGCCAACTGGCACCCTCCGCCGCCCAAGGGCGAGTAACGCTGCCGGATCCGGCGTCCTTACCCGCCCTTGGGCGGAGGAAGATGCCAGATCCGCAGAGTGCCAACCTGCGATCCCGCCGACCTGGCATCGCGCCCCGACATCGCGCCGACCCGGCACCCTCTCCCGCCCATGGGCGGGTAAACCTGCCAATTGCGACACCTTCACCCGCCCTTGGGCAGGGGAGGGTGCCAGATTCGTTGGGCGTTGGGCGTTTGGGCGTTGGGCGTTGGGCTTGGCGGAGTGGGCGAGCTACGCGAGCGGAGAATCGGGGGTGAACTGGTCGAGGCCTTGGCGGCGGAGACGCACGGCGTAGACGATGGTCCAGCCCCAGAACAGACTGAACATGCCGACCCCGATGCCGACTCGTATCGCTGTCGGCCACGGGCGACCGGTGACGAAACCTTCGACGATCGCCGCCATCAGGAAGGCGACGATCAGGCCCACCAGCACGCTGCCGGATCGGCGTGCCTCATCGGTGAGGGCGTTGCAGCGCGGGCGGTCACCGGGGTCGATGATCGACCATCCGATGCGCAGCCCGGCAGCGCCCGCCACGACAACGGCCGACAGCTCGAGCACTCCGTGCGGGAGTATCAAGCCCCAAAATTTGTCGGCCTGGCCCGCATGAGTAAAGAGACCTCCGGCCATGCCACCGTTCGCACCATTCCATGCCAGCAGCGCGGCCGTGACAACGCACAGCAACACGCCGGCGGCGAAGGCGAGGAAGCCGACGCGGATGTTGTTGAGGAACACCTGAGTGGCGAAGTTTTGTGAGGGCTGATTGGAGTAGTAGTCCTCAAAATCTTGGTTGATGTACTGCTGGCCGGAACCGTCGGGCGCGGCGACGTCGAAGGCGGTGGGCGACACGGAGAGCCAGATCTGGAAGACGGCCCACGGCACGAACGTGAGCAGCGCGGCAAGGAGGATGTACTTGCGCAGCGCGTAGATGGCAGCCGGAAAGGTGACGGTGGCGAACTGGATGACGCCGCGCCGTACCTCGGTGTCGCGCTGCCCGTAGAGCACACCATGAGCGTCGCTGACCAGCAAAGTAAGGCGACTGGTGAGAGCCGAGTCGGCCGCATAGGCGACGCGCGCATTGGCCAGGTTGGCGCCCGTGCGCTGATACAGATGGACCATCTCATCGAGTTCGTCGGGCGTGACCTGGGTGACCTTACGTGCTCGCTCCGTGAGCTGCTGCAGCCGCCACCATGCGCCCTGATGTGCCGCCACGAACGCATCGATGTCCACTGCCTGCGTAGGGTAATGGACCGATGGATGGCATCGTCACCCCCGAGGCGGTCGTGCTCGATATGGAGACGGCTGGCGTCGCGTCGCGGGTCTTCGCGGGCATTATCGACTTCACGATTCAGATCGGAATCCTGTGGGTTGGGGCGATGCTGCTGGCGATCGGTGGCGTCGCCTACTCGTCGTCGTTCAACATGGGGATGGCACTGCTGGTGGCTGCAGTGCTGATGGGGTACCCGGTGGTGTCAGAGACACTGATGCGTGGCCGCACAATTGGCAAGCGAGCCTTGGGCCTGCGAGCGGTCACCATCGAAGGTGCACCCATTCGGCTGCGTCACGCCCTACTGCGGATGATGGGCGGTTTGGTCGATCGTTTCCTGCCGCCTCTCGGCGTGACGGGCATGCTATTCGTCATGGGAACCGCTCGTCATCAACGAGTTGGCGATCTGATTGCCGGCACGATCGTCATTCGCGACCCGGTTCGCACACCGCTGCCGCCGGCCGTCTGGTTTCCGGTGCCGCCGGGGCTGGAGGGCTTTGCCGCGTCTATCGACCCGACGGCGATGACCGACGAGCAGTACACCGTCATCCGCTCGTTCCTGATGCGCAACCGTGAGCTCTCGGTGGATGCCCGCTACTCGCTGGCCGCCGACCTTGCGGGTCGCGCCGCGCTGACGTTGCGGCATGACGGACTGCGGCGCGTGCACCCGGAGGCCTATCTACTGTGCGTGATCAGCCGCTACCAGCGCCGCAACTTCCCGACACATCAGCCGGTCACATGGCAGCCCGGCCAGGTAGGCGAGCCACAATTCCGCTCACGTTCGTAGCCTGTACGCATGTCCGGCTACACCTACCTCGACCATGCGGCCACCACGCCCATGCGACCCGAGTCGGTGGCGGCCATGCTGCCGTACCTCTCCGAGCACTTTGCCAATCCGTCGGGTTCGCATCGGTTCGCACGTGAGGCGCGGACGGCGATCGACGACGCCCGCGACGTGATGGCCGCGGTCATCGGCTGCAAGCCCGGTGAGGTGATCTTCACCGGTGGCGGGACCGAGGCCGACAACACCGCCATTCGCGGTGTGCTCGCCCGTCGGGGCGGCACCGCGGTGTGCCCGGCAGCCGAACACCACGCGGTGCTGGAGTGTGTGCATTTGATCCAGGGCACCGTGGTTGCCACCAGCGCCACGGGCGCCGTAGATCTCGGCGTGCTGGCCGCAGCGCTGGACGACACGCCCGACGTGTCGGTGGTCAGCGTGATGGCCGTCAACAACGAAGTCGGAACCATCAACGACCTGGCTGCAGTAGCGAAGGTCGTGCGCCGTCTCGCTCCCAGGGCTGTTCTGCACACCGACGCGGTACAGGCCGCCTGCTGGCTGGACCTGCGCACAATCTGGCCGCACGTGGACCTGCTGGCGCTGTCGGCGCACAAGTTCGGTGGGCCCAAGGGTGTCGGCGTGTTGATCGCCCGCGACGGCGTCACCTTCGAGCCGGCTCTCATCGGTGGCGGGCAGGAGCGCGAGCGGCGCAGCGGCACCCACAACGTGGGCGGCATCGTGGCGATGGCTGAGGCGCTGCGGCTCACCGATGTACAGCGCGACGCCGAATCGCCGCGCATCGCCGCGTTGCGCGACCTGCTGGTCGACCGCCTGGTAGCCGAGCTGCCGGGAGTGCATGAGACGGTGCCGCGCGACGCGAAGGTCGCCGGGTCTGCTCACCTGTGTATCGAAGGCATTGAGAACGAAGCCCTGCTGTTTCTGCTCGATGAGGCCGGCGTCTGTGCCAGCGCAGCGTCAGCCTGCGCGGCGGGTGCGATGGAACCGTCGCATGTGCTGCACGCGATGGGCGTGCCGCGCGAGCTGGCGCAGGGTGCGCTGCGCCTGACGCTGGGCACCACTTCCACTGAGGCCGACGTGCACCGTGGTGTCGAGGTGGTCGTGAGCGCAGTGCATCAGTTGCGCCGCACACACGCAAAGGCGATGTCGTGAAGGTACTGATGGCGTTGAGTGGTGGCGTCGATTCGTCGGTGGCCGCTGCCGAACTGTTGCGCGACGGCCACGAGGTCGTCGGCATCACGATGCGGCTGTGGGGTGGCGACAGTGACACCGGCTGCTGCTCGGTGGCCGATGTCGACGACGCGCGCCGTGTGGCCCAGCAGCTGGGTATCGACCATCTGGTCTTCAACTTCACCGATGATTTCAACGAGCACGTCGTGGCGCCGTATGTCAGCGCTCACCAGCAGGGGCTGACGCCCAACCCATGCATCGAGTGCAATCGTCATCTCAAGTTTCACCGGCTCAGCGAGCGTGCCGATCTGCTCGGGTTTGATGCGGTGGCCACCGGCCATCATGCGCGCATCATCGATCGCGACGGTGTTCGGTACGTGGCTCGTGGTGAGGACATGGCGAAGGATCAGAGCTACGTCGTGCACATGCTGCCGCAGCGCGAACTGGTCCGGACGATGTTCCCCATCGGCGATCTGACCAAGGCAGAAGTGCGGGTGCGGGCGACCGCCTTGGGCCTGCGTACAGCCGACAAGCCCGACAGCCAAGACGTCTGTTTCATCACGCACGACGGCGGTCGCACAGCGTTCCTCGGCAGTCGAATCGCGTTCCGCCCGGCAACGGTTGTCGACGCGGTCGACGGCACCACCCTCGGCGTCGTTGAGTCGGTGGAGATGGTCACCCTTGGCCAACGCCGCGGCATCGGTCTACCCGGCGGTGGGCCGAAGCGATACGTCGTCGACATCGACCACGCCACGTCAACCGTCAAGGTTGGTGATGAGTCGATGCTGCTGTGCGACTCGATGGTGGTGCACGACATGACATGGGCGCACCAGCCAGTGGATGGCCACGTATTGGTGCAGAGCAGCGCCCACGGTGCAACTCAGCCGGCCGCGGTCATGCTGGAAGGCAACACGGCACTGGTGCAGTGGGCGCAGCCGCAGCGTCGGGTATCACCCGGGCAGAGCGTGGTGCTCTACGACGCAACCGACACCTACGTGCTGGGCGGCGGCATCGCCGGATAGCGACTGTCTCGATAACGACTGTCTCGATGACGACTGTCTCGAAGAGGCAGTCAGCCGACAGGGATCTTCCCTTCGGCGAGCGCGTTGAGCGCACGGCCGGGTCGCGACGGCGCAACCAGAATGGACTGGACGTGCAGCGCCTTGCCTTTGGGCTCCTTGGCGCTGCCCGCGAGCACCACTAGTTCCATATCGCGCAAAACGATTTCAAGTGCGTGGCCGGCGGCGGGGCCGGTGAGGTCGGCGGCCTGTGTGTCGGCAGGTGCCAAATGGGCCACCGCCACGTTGCCGCGCTGCACCATCAGGGTTTCGCCCAGCGTGACGGCGTCGTGCACCACAATGCCTGCAGGAACGACGACCAACCAACGGCGCGAGAAGCGGTGAAGACGTCGCGAGAGCAGCCAACTCAGCGCACCGGCCAGCGTCGCGAGCACCCCGCCAATGAACCAGTTCCCGGCGCCGATCTCAAGGACCGCGCTGAGCAGCACGGTGCACCAGACCGACCAGACCAGCAACATGGGGATGAGTAGCGCGGCGGGTGTCCGCAACGGAAGCCGATATTCGCGGCCGTATGCGGACCCTTGGACGAGCGCCTCGGCGGCTTCAGCCGAAAGGGCGACCATGCTGGTCAGCACCGCCGCGACCACCGCGATGGTGCCCCACAGTGCACCGTTGCCGAGGGCCAGCGCGGTAACCGCGGTCGGCACAGTGGCCGGTGCCAGAATCCGCATGACGGTGAGCGCGAGCGGGCCGGGAACAACCAGGGCGATCACCATCGCCACCGTCATGAGACCCCACGCAATGGTTGCAGCAGGCGCCGCAGCTGAGCTTCGCGAGTCCGCCGCATTCCCGATGGCGACAGTCATTGCGGCGGCCACAACGACCACGAGAAGTCGCAGTGTCCACAGCGAGCTGCGGGGTGAAGTGAGGTCGGCGGTGTTCATCGGTGCGGCGGCAGATTTGTCGAAGGGCAACGCATCAGGCCAACGTATCTGCATTCGGTCGCCACGCTTCGAAGCGATCTATCCTTGCGTGGGACGATTGCACCACCGAGACACGACACGCGCGTGCAGCAACAATTTGAGAGGAGGCTCACGATGAATCCAGTTCAGTTGCCCAGCGGCATCGCCACCGGCATCGGTGGCCTTCCTCACCGCGATGCGTCCGAAGCGGCGTCGTTCGCGCTGCACAGGATGGAGCTGCCAGCAATCCCGACGCTGCCGCGCCGTTCGCCCGCCGAAGGCTCGATGGCGCAGGCCATGGTCGGCATGCAGGGCATCACCGTTGGTCAGTACGGCAGCATTGCAGTCGACGCCAACCTGGTCGACCCGCAGGCCCCGATCGTGACCGATCTTGAGCATGACGCGTTCGTTGGCTTCCGCACGTTCCTGGACATGGCTCGCGAGCAGCAGTACTCCGGCCCCGTGAAATGGCAATTCGTCGGCCCGGTCAGCTTTGGGCTGGCGTTGATGCGTGCGGGTGTGCCGATGAGTGAGGCCTTCGAGGCTGCGGTGCATTGCGTGAGGACGAGAGTGCAGCACCTACTGGACGCCGTGGAAGTGGCACTGCCCGGTAGCCGGCAGCTGGTCTTCATCGAGGAGCCGGCGCTGGTTGATCTGATGCAGCCTGGATTCCCGATTGCTCCCGACATCGCCATCGATCTTGTCTCGGGCGCGTTGGCGATGGTGGAGGGCTCGGCAGCGGTCTCCGGGCTGCACGTCTGCGGCCTCACCGACATTCCGTCGCAGTTGGCGGCTGGTCCTGCGATTCTGTCGCTGCCGGTGCGTCCCGAAATCGCCGAGTCCGCTGGCTACCTGATGCGGTTCATGGAACAGGGCGGGTACATCGCATGGGGCGCGGTTCCCACCAGCGGCCCCATCCTCACTTCGGCCGAGCGACCGTGGCGGCATCTGTGTGCGCTGTGGTGCGAGCTGGTGCAGCGCGGCGCCGACCCAGTGGTGTTGCGCGAACACGCAATCATCACTCCAGAGTGTGGGCTGGCCTCGCATACTCCGGCCGTTGCGGAGCGCGTGCACCGCAGCGCAGCTGAAGTCAGCCGCCGTGTTCGCGACCAAGCCACGGCGTCGCGCTGGGTGCTCGGCGCCTAACTCCGAGGGTGTGCCCGGCCCCTCGCTCGGGGGGCGGTGCCTGGCGACCTATGCTCGCCATGATGAGCGACTTCAACGAGACCCCGAGCGTTCCCGCCCCACCGACGGGGTCCACCCCGTCGCCATTCGGGGCGCCGTCCGCTCCGCCCCCGCCCGCCTCCTACGGTGCACCCGCCTACGGTGCACCCGGCTACGGTGCACCCGCCTACGGTGCACCCGGCTTTCCAGTCGGTGGCGTCCCTGCGCAGAAGCTGCCGCGGCCGGCAGTTACCGTCGGGGCAGGCATGCTCGTCCTTGGTGGCGTGTTGCTCATTGTTGGCTCGTTCATCACATGGTTCAGCATCCTCGGCGAGAGCTACACCGGGTTTTCCAGCGGTGACAGCGGCTCGAAGGACGGTCCGGTCTTCCTGTTCTTCGGCGTCGTGGTGCTCGCCTTCGGAATCGTGCAGTTGATGGCACGCAAGGTGCTTGCCATCGGCATTCTGGCCATCGTGATGTCGGCGCTCGCGCTGCTTGCGGCGCTGGCCGACATCGGCGACGTCAGGGACGCCGTGGACCTGGCCGATTCGATTGGCATCGACGCATCCAGCGGCCCCGGCCTGTGGGTGATCTTGATCGGTGCGCTCATCGCCCTGGCCGGCTCAATCGCAACGGTGGCCAAACGACGCGCGTGAGCGACAATGAAGGCATGACGCCTCTCGAGCGGATCCTTGAACTTCGATCGCAGATCGCTCACCACAATGAGCGGTACTACGCCGACGACTCCCCGGAGATCAGCGATGCCGACTACGACCAGATGGTGCGCGAGCTCACCCGGCTGGAGGTCGAGAACCCCGAACTGGTTGAGGCCGCGTCCCCCACGCAACAGGTTGCCACCGGCGCGCTGAATGCGGCCTTCTCGCCGGTCGTGCACCGTGTGCCGATGACCAGCCTGGACAACGCGATGGACGGCGACGAGTTGGCAGCTTGGGGCGAGCGTGTCACGCGTGGCCTTGGTGGAGAGGTCGCCAGATTCGTCTGCGAGCTGAAGATCGACGGGCTCGCGATGAGCCTGCGGTACGAGAAGGGCACGCTCGTCCAAGCCGCCACTCGCGGCGACGGACGGGTGGGAGAGGACGTCACCGCCAACGTGGCCACCATCGGCGTCGTGCCCAAGCAGCTGCAGGCAGCACCAGCTCCGAGCGTGATCGAAGTTCGCGGCGAGGTGTACCTGCCGCTGGACGCCTTCGCCCGACTCCAGGCCGCCAAAGAGGCGGAAAACGTGGTTCGCATCGCCGCCGGCCGCAAGCCCGAGCCGGTGCCGGTAAACCCGCGCAACGCTGGCGCGGGAAGCCTGCGGCAGAAGGATCCGACGATCACCGCTGGGCGTGGGCTGGCGTTCTGGAGCTACCAGCTGGGCGAGGTGGATGGCGGCCTCGAGTTCACGTCGCACCACGAGACGCTGGAGTACCTGCAGTCCATCGGCTTTCCGGTCAACCCCGAGATCCGGTTGGTAGACGGCTTGGCCGCGGTGATCGAGTTTTGCCAGCACTGGCAAGAGCACCGTCATACGTTGGCGTACGAAATCGACGGGGTCGTCATCAAGGTTGACTCGCTGGCGCAACGCGAGATGTTGGGGTTCACCTCGCGCGCGCCGCGGTGGGCCATTGCGTTCAAGTTTCCGCCGGAGGAACGCACCACGATTCTGCGCGACATCATGGTGTCGGTTGGGCGCACTGGACGGACAACACCGTTCGCTGTATTGGAGCCAGTGTTCGTGGGCGGCTCCACCGTGGGCATGGCCACCCTTCACAACCAGGACCAGGTTGCCGCCAAGGACGTTCGGCCCGGCGACACGGTGCTCGTGCGCAAGGCCGGCGACGTGATCCCGGAAGTGGTTGGGCCGGTGCTGTCGTTGCGCCCGGCAGGCAGCAGCCCGTGGGAATTTCCCCGGCTCTGCCCCTGCCCGCTGCAGACTGAACTAGTTCGCCCCGAAGGCGAGGCCGACACCCGCTGCGTCGAGCCGACGTGTCCGTTCCAGCGCGACCAGCGCATCATCTACTTCGCATCGCGTGGCGCGATGGACATCGAAGGTTTGGGCGACAGCACTGTCATCCAGCTCAGTGAGGCGGGGCTGGTCTGCGACCCGGGCGACATCTATTCGCTGACTCGTGAGCAGCTGCTGACACTTGAGAAGTGGGGCGAGACGAAGGCCGACAACCTGCTGGCCGCGATCGAGGGCTCCACAGCGCGGCCATTGCCGAAGGTGCTGACGGCGCTGGGTTGCAAGGGCCTCGGCCCGTCGGCCAGCGATTCGCTGAGCCGTGCGTTTGGCACGCTCGACGCGGTGATGAATGCGTCGGAGGCAGACCTCGCCACCACCGATGGCGTCGGCCCCACCATTGCGGCGGCCATCGTCCGTTGGTTCGCGGTGCCGGCCAACCGGGCATTCGTGGAGAAGCTGCGCTCCGCCGGCGTGGAGTTCGGCCTGGTGGAAGTCAGCAGGCAGCCACAGATCCTTGCCGGGAAGGCAGTCGTCGTGACCGGTTCGCTGGAGGGCTATACCCGCGAGAGCGCCGAGGCAGCCATCAAGGATCGTGGTGGCAAGAGCCCGGGCAGTGTGAGCGCCAAGACGTTTGCCGTCGTTGCTGGTACCGAACCCGGTGCCAGCAAGTTGACCAAGGCGCAGGACTTGGGTATACCGATCCTCGACCTCGCCGGTTTCGAAAACCTCCTAGAAACCGGCGACCTTCCCCCCCGGTAGTCACAGAGCCGACTCCGAGGGTTTCAACCGCACCCCAGGTCACTGGAACCCTCGGAATGGATTGACGGACGTGGGGGATATGGTCGAACCCGACTTCGCACCACACCTGATCGTGGAGGTCGCCATGTCCCTACTCACCGCCAGTGCCCTCATTGTGCTGCACCGCCAGCTGGCGCAATCACCAGCACCCAACTACTCGAGGCGGATGTCATCGCTCGGCAGCGGAGTCGCCTGCTGGCAGATGGGGTTCTCGCGCCGGTCGGACATCGTGTGTATCGCGTCCCAGGAATGCCCGAGACGCTTGACGCTCGGGCTGTTGCGCTCTGTCTGCAGCACCCGACGGGGTTTGTTACGGGGCCGACAGGTGGCGGACTGGTGAATCTGCGGCGAATGCCACCGGCGTCCAAACTGGTGTTCTGCATGCCGCACGGCAGTCGGTTCAACTGTCCCAACTTCGTCGAGCTTCGTCAGTCCATGGCGACCCCGACCGATCACGCCCGTACTTTGCCCAACGGCAGCCGCATCGCCACATTTGAGCGCCTTGCGTTTGACCTGGCTCGCGATCTCACGTCGCCAATCTGTCGTCCGTGATCGAGCGGATGCTGCAGCGCAAGGAGTCCTCGACGGAGGCTGTTGGTTCTATGGCGCGACAGCTGTGTTCGCGGGGTCGAGCTGGATCGATGACGTCGCGACGACGCTTCTGCGTCGGCACGGTGGCCCGGCGGCAGATTCGCATCCGGAGCTGACGGTGCTGAATGGTTTGCTCCGCCGCGGTGTGCCAATCGAGCCCCAGGAGCGACTCGTTGTACCCAACGGGCACAGCATTCGTATCGATATGGCAGTGCGTGCACTGCGCTGGGCTGTTGAAGTTGATGTCGATCCGGGGCACCCCGGGTCACCGAAACCCTCGGGAGTCGGTTCCGAGGGTTTCAGCCGCACCCCGGGTCACCGAAACCCTCGGAATGGTGCGGAGGAGACGTAGAGGCGTTCATCGAGGAGTACTTCGAAGCGCTGAATTTCGCGCAGCGAGCGGAGCGCCGGATGCGATGGATTGAGCAGCACGTTGCGTTCCCCGCTGCGAGCGTCAACCAGCGCGCTCGGCACCGCAATCGCCGCCGAACGTCGCGAATCCAGCCATGCCTCGCCGACGCGTTGAGTCGCCGGCTCGTTGGTCGGCCACGACTTCTTCAGGCCGCCGAGTTCGAGCGCGTCGACCAATTGGTCGGGCAGCTCGAACTGCATGGCGACGTACTTCACTCTGCCGCCGATGATGTGGACGGACAACTCCAGCGTGGCGAGCGCCAGCGATTGCGCGGCATACACCATTCGACGCCCAGGTGGGTTCCAGCGACCACCGAATACTGCTGCGCCCTCGCCGCTCATGGCCGTGGCCGCATGGCGGCCGGCCGCAAGTCGCCACAGATGCATCGCTAGCTGAACACCCCGTGCTCGATACGGCCAAGCAACTGAAAGACGGCTTCGGCGCCCACCTCCGTGGATGCGACCTCTAACGGGGTGCGGCGTGAAAGGGCCCGTTGAGGAGTTGTCAGCCAGGTTCGGCCTTCGCTGACACCGCCCAGCAGTGCAGCGGCCCTCCGAGTGAGGCGCTGCAGGCGTGCGACGCGGTCGCCCTCCAAAAGGTCGAGCACGCCTTGTTGCTTACGCCGCACCCAGGTACGTGGCGAAATGCTGAGCCAGTCGAGCACGTCGACCAAGGGCAGGCCCAGGTTTGCCGCCGCCGTGGTGACGCTGCTGACGGGTACACCGCTGCGAACCTCGTGCTCGCCGAGCGCCCCACTGCCTTCTATCGAATGTGCCATATGGCGCACGATATCACGCCAACTGGCACGCCTCGGCCGCGCTCTCAGAAGACGGTGAAGCTCCAGGTGTAGGAACGGGCTCGGCTGCGGCCCTCGATGAGCTTCCAGAAGATGACCTTGACGATGTGCTCTCCCTGGCTGAACTCGCTGATGGTCGATTCTGGCGAGGGGTCGAATGTCAGCGTGGCATTTCCGGGCTCGAAGATGGTCGTGGGCGGCACCTTGACTTCCTGGCCTGGCTTCGCGTTACCGCGGACCTGATCGAGGTTGACGGTCTCCAGCTCAAGGTCGTCAATGATCAACACACCCGTAAACCCGGTCTGCAGGTCGACGAAGACCTGTGTTTGCGCAGGAACTTGCGACGCGGCACGCAGCGGACTGACTTCCTCGATCTCGTCAGGAAGGCCCTGTCGATCGACGCCGGTGACCGCGATGGAGATGCCGACACCGATAGCAACCAACGAAATGGCGATGATGAAGCTGGCCACGAGCAATGACAGCTGTGGACGCCGAAGGTGGATGCGCACCAACTCAGTCTCGCTGGCCAATGCGGAAATCGCACCCTCGCGCTGCGGCTGTCGCTTGGCGCAGCTAAGTTCTCCAGTCGTCATGGTGGCCAACGAACCTCCCCCTTCGCCGCGGATGATCGCCGGGCGCTATCGCCTGGGCTCGCGACTGGGTAGCAGCTTTCAGGCGGCGGTCTTCGACGCATTCGACGAGCAGCAGCGGCGGTCTGTTGTGCTCAAGCTGGTGCATCCAGATCTCAGTGCCATGCCCGAGCTGCAACGTGCGTTTGAGCAGACCATGTCGGTTGCGGCTGGCCTGCATCACCCCAACATTGCAGCCGTGCACGACTGGGGTCGTGCCAGCTGGAACGACCGGGAAGTGCTCTACGTGGCGACCGAGCGAATGGTCGGTGGCAGCTTACGCGACTTGCTTGATCGTGGCCGGTTGCTCTCGCCGTCACAGGCGCTACTCGTCGGTCTCGATGCGTGCAAGGCGCTCGATGCGATGCACCGTGCAGGCCTGTTGCACACCGACATCCGGCCGTCGACGCTGGTCTTTGGTGACGACCGGAAGCTGAGAGTGGTTGACGTCGGTTTAGCGCAGGTGTTGCATCACACGGCGGGCGACGTCACGGCGCGCAGTGTGGACAGGGCAAAGTACAGCTCACCCGAGGAAGCTCAAGGCCGGCCTGTCCAGCCCAAGAGCGATGTCTATTCGCTGTGCCTTGCGCTGCTGGAAGCAGTCACCGGCAGTGTGCCGTTCGAGGGCGAGTCGGCTGTGGCAACGCTTGCGAATCGTGTCGATCGGTTGATGCCAGTTTCGGCGGACTATGGGCAGTTGGCGGCAGTGTTCGAGCGGGCCGGTCGCCCTGACCCGAGTACGCGCTACACAGCCGCCGAGTTCGGTCGTGCCCTGGTGCAGTCGGCGGAGCAGATGCCGCGGCCCGCTCCGCTGCCGATTCTTGCCAATTCGTTGTTCGCGCCTGACAGTGGTGGCGCCGATCAGCCTGTCGAGCCAACCGGCCCGTTGGCGCGACCGATCACGGAGCCCATTGAGCTGCTGATCGTGCCAGCGGTGGTGCCCGACGAGCTGATTTCGGCGCCGGTGGTTGACGTTGCTCCACTCGACGTTGCTCCGATCGACGGTGAGCCCGTCGTCGGTGTGCCGATCGTCGTTGCTCCGATCGACGGTGAGCCCGTCGTCGTTGCTCCGATCAACGTTGCTCCGATCGTCGGTGTGCCGATCGTCGGTGCGCCGATCGAAGATGCGCCGATCGAAGATGCTCCACTTGACGGTGCGCCGATCGGGGCTGAGCCAGTCGACGTTGAGGCGCTGGTTGTGGATGCTGTGACTGACACCCAACCGGTGGTGGTTGGCGCCGTCACCATGCCGCCACCACCGCCTCCACCACCGCCACCACCACCGCCCGTTGTCGTTGCGCCCCCGCCGCCGTCGCCGCCGCCCCCGCTGGAGCCGATGGAGCCGATGGCGACTGCGATCATCCCGGTTGTCGTGCCAGCCGTTCAGGAACACGTTGGGCCCACAGTCCCCGCAACGGAGGAAGAATTCGATCCGGCTGATGAGTTTCCCGACCACCCACCGGCAGTCGGTGGTGGGCGTCGGTGGTTCATCGCGCTGCTGGTCGTCCTCGCAGTTGGCGGCGGTGTGCTGGCGTGGCACAACACTCGTCCCGAGACCAGCACAGTTCCCGACCTTGCGGGTATGCGCCAAGGCGAGGCGCTGAACCAGATTGGCCCCTTCAAGGGTGCGATCGAGGAGGAAGCCAGCGAGCTGGTGGACGCAGGGGTGGTGGTGCGCACTGAGCCAAACGCGGGCACCACCCTTGAGCATGGCAAGACCATCACCATCTTTGTCAGCACCGGCCCGGCGCCGCGTGCGCTGC
Source organism: Ilumatobacteraceae bacterium (assembly GCA_043740085.1). Classification (GTDB taxonomy): domain Bacteria; phylum Actinomycetota; class Acidimicrobiia; order Acidimicrobiales; family Ilumatobacteraceae; genus UBA668. Next base: position 22,675 of record JAYUCY010000071.1, on the reverse strand, counting down.
CCGAGCTGGCTGGCCTGACGGTCCCGGAAGCCACCTCAGCGCTCGCCGAGCTTGGGTTGGTCATCATCGCGTCGGACCCCGTCTTCAACGAGGTGGTACTGCCCGGTGTCATCGTCTCGTGGTCGGTGCCTGCTGCACCTACGTTGACCGCCGGCGCGACGGTCACGAAGGGCACCACCGTGCAGGTGGTGCCGTCTGGCGGGCCTGCGCCACGTATCGTGCCCGACCTCACCAACATGCCGATTGCCGATGCAACGACCGCCGTGCAAGCCTTGGGTCTGGTGTACGCGCAGGGCGTCGACGAGTTCAACACCACTGTTCCGGTCGGGGCGGTCATTCGCCAGGACGTGCCGCCGGGCAGCGAGGCGGCCCGTGGCGCTACGGTCACCGTCATTGTGTCGAAGGGGCCGGACCTGGTGGCAATGCCGTCGCTGGTCGGTCTCGACTACAACGGCATCGTCGCCGCCATCCAGGCTGCGGGCCTCGCAGTTGGCACGGTCACCGGCGATACCACGCAGGCTTTCCAGTCGGCCTCTGTCAGCGGCTCGGCGGTGGTCGATGGCCAGCAGTTCCTTCGTGGCACCGCAGTTGATCTGACCTTCGCGCCAACCCCGGTTGTGGCCCCAGTCGTCTAGCTCACTAACGTGCCAAGCCAGGAGGTACACGTCATGGGTTCTCTGGACGGACGCGTTGCAATTATCACCGGTGCGGGTCGCGGGATTGGGCGCGAGCATGCGCTGTACTTCGCGGCTGAGGGCGCAAAGGTGGTCGTCAACGATCTGGGCGGCGCCAACGATGGCACCGGCACCGACCTGACGCCTGCGCAGCAGGTGGTTGAGGAGATCACGGCGTTGGGCGGCGAGGCCGTCGTCAACGGCGACAACGTGGCTGACTGGGAAGGCGCCCAGCGGATGATCAACCAGGCCGTGGAGACCTTCGGTGACCTCGACATTTTGGTCAACAATGCGGGCATTCTGCGCGACCGGGTGCTGGTCAATATGACCGAGGACGAGTGGGATGCGGTCATCGCTGTTCATCTCAAGGGCCACTTCGCTCCCACCCGTTGGGCTGCGGCGTATTGGCGCGAGCAGCACAAGGCTGGCATCGCCAAGCCGCGCAACCTGGTGCACACCTCCAGCACCTCGGGTCTGTTCTCCAACCCTGGCCAGGCCAACTACGGCGCTGCCAAAACAGGCATCGCCACCCTCAGCCAGATTGCTGCGAAGGAACTCGTTCGCTACGGCGTGAAGAGCAACACCATTGCCCCGGGCGCTCGCACTCGGCTGACGCTGGCAACGCCGGGCCTTGGCGAGATCATGAAGCCGAAGGAAAACGTCTTCGACCCGTGGGACCCCGCCAACATCTCGCCACTGGTTGCGTACCTCGCCACCAGCGACTGCGCGTTCACCGGCGAGACGTTCCTCGTGCAGGGCGGCACGGTGACGATGGTGGAGAGCTGGCAGCGCGGCGCCGGTGTAGAGCGCGACTCGAAGTGGACTGTCACCGAACTTGCCGAGGCCCTGGCGCCGCTCGCTCGTTCGTGAAGCTGCTGCCGCCGCATCGCGAGAACGTTCACAACGCGTCCGACCGCACGCTGTCGATCGACAGTGGCGGTGTCGATGAGCTCGGCGTCATCCCTTGGCCGATCCTGCTGCGCCGACGCATCGCCCGCAAGGTAGGTATCGACCATCGCTGGGCCGTGCTGTGGGTGGTGCTCGGCGGCCTGTTCACCGTCGGCTTCACCATCACCCTGCTGGTGGTGTCACTTGATCGCATTGCCGGTGAGCTGAACACCACGACGACGGTGCTCACGTGGGCCATCACCGGCCCGATGCTCGCGTTCGGTGTGGTGGGGCCGGTGTTCGGCAAGGCAGGCGACCTTTGGGGCCACAAGCGGATTTTCGTGAGTGGTCTGTTCTTCGCGGGAGTGTTCGCCATCGCCTCCGCGCTGGCGTGGAATGCCGCCACGCTCATTCTGTTTCGCACGCTCTCGGCAACAGCCGGTTCAGCGTGCGGCCCGTCGGCGATGGCGTACATCAACCGTATGTTCGAGCCCGGCGAGCGTGTGAAGCCGCTCAGCTATTGGAGCTTCGTCACCGCCGGTGCGCCCGTCATTGGCGTGGTCGTCGGTGGCCCGCTGGTCGAAGCCGTCGGCTGGCGAGCGATCTTTGCGGTGCAGGCGCCGCTGTGTTTCATCGGGTTCATCGTTGCCCTGTGGCTGCTGCCGGGCACGGATCGGCTGACGGGTGTCAAGTTCGATGTGCTCGGCTCGGTGACCCTTGGCATCGGTGCCACGTCCCTGCTGGTCGCCATCAGCCAGGGGCGGGCCTGGGGCTGGGGGAGTATGGCGACGATTGGTTGCCTCGTGTTGTCCGTCGCAGCGATCGTGGCGTTCGTGCGAGTCGAGAAGCGAGCCGAGGCGCCGCTGGTGGTCCTGGCGTGGTTCCGCACGCGTAACTTCGCGTTCCCGGTGCTCAGCCAGGCACTGACCAACTTTGCCTACATGGGTGGATTCTTCCTGGTTCCGCAGGTGCTGGGTACTCGCGGCCTGGGATTTGGTGAAGCGACGAAGGGCTACCTGGTGATCTCGCGGCCGCTTGCCTTCTCGTTGATCGCGCCGCTCGCCGCGATCGTGACGTTGCGTGTCGGCGAACGGGTGGCGGGCGTGGTTGGCGCCATCGGCGTCGTCATCTCGATGGTGCTGTGGAGCACAGTCGGGCTCGACTCGTCGTACATCTTCATCATTGCCGCCACCGCGTTCTCCGGCATCGGCCTCGGCATCGCGTCGCCCGCACTCACATCGTTGATGGCCGGTTCGGTGAACGGCTCCGACCTTGGGGTCGCGGGCGCGATGCAGCAGCTGATGACGCAGATGGGTCAGGTGCTCGGGTCGGCTGTTCTGGCGACCATCAGCGTCAGCGCCACCTCATCGAACCTGACTCCGTTTCACAACGCCTTCATCGTTGGCGCGGTGGTGGCCGCCGGCGGATGCCTGGCGGCCACCTTTATACGCAGTACTCCGCGCTGAAGCGCGGCACCTCACCACCTACCAGCTCAGTCGTTGAGCAGCAGCGTGTCAGCTGGTGATGTCCTTGATCTCGGTGGCGATCTGCTTGGCGATGTCGTCGCTCGGCATCGAGGTCTGCATCGCCATCATCTTCATCATGTCCCCCTGTACCTTCACCTTGCCGGACATAAAGGCCTGCATGCCTGCGGCTTGATCCTGGTCAACGAAGATCTTGCGGGCGGTCTCCCAGTCGGTGGTCAGGGTCAGGTCGGGCGTGTCGAGCGCGCCCTTCTCCATCACCACATCACCCGAAGAGGTGTCCAGGAACAGGTTGACCATGCCGTCGCCAAACGGCACACCGGTGATGACCTGGTTCATGCGGATGCTGCTGGTGACCTTTGCTGCCTGGTCGGCGTACTTCACGCGGATGGCGGCGGCGGCGGCCATCCATTCGTCGGAAAGGAATTGGTGGGACATGGCGAGAAGCTCCTCAAGTACTGAACGTGACGGCGGCAACTTAGTCGCTGGTGGCGGCATTGTGGGTGGCGAGCCGATACGCGCAATTGGGCCGCGAGCCGGTTCGCAGTGCTGGCTGTCGGCAATCCAACTTGAACAGAACGTTCAATGCACTTCGCTTCCAGGGTTCTGTCAGGTAACGATGGGCGTATGGCACGCATCCTCGTCACCGAAGAGATCGCCGAGGGTGGCCTTGATCGGCTACGCGCGGCCGGACATGAAGTGGACGTGCAGCTCGACCTCTCCCGGCTGCTCGAGGTGGTGAAGGGCGCGCACGCTCTCATCATCCGCAGCGCCACCCAGGTCACGGCCGAGGTCTTGGAGGCGGGCAGTGAGCTGATCGTGGTGGGTCGCGCCGGTATCGGCCTCGACAACGTCGATGTACCCGAGGCCACCAGGCGCGGTGTGATGGTGGTCAACGCGCCGCAGAGCAACATCATCTCGGCGGCTGAGCACACGATGGCGCTGCTACTGGCCCAGGCCCGCAATGTGCCTCAGGCCCATGCCGCTCTCATCGCTGGCCGCTGGGAACGCAGCCGCTGGGAAGGTGTCGAGCTGGCTGACAAGACGCTGGCCGTCATCGGCCTTGGCCGTATCGGCAAGCTGGTGGCCGACCGTGCCCGCGCATTTGGAATGCGCCTGGTGGCATACGACCCGTTCGTGTCGGCCGAGCGCGCCCGACACATGGGTGTGGAGCTGCTGACGCTGGATCAGGCGGTGGCCGAGGCCGATTTCCTCACGATCCACCTGCCCAAGACGAAGGAGACCACTGGTCTCATCAACCGCGATCTGCTGCTGAAGGCGAAGCCCTCGTTGCGCGTCATCAACGTTGCCCGCGGCGGCATTGTCGACGAGCAGGCACTGGCCGACTGTGTGCGCGACGGCATCATCGCCGGTGCCGCCATCGACGTGTTCGTCACCGAGCCCACCACGGCCTCGCCGCTGTTCGAACAGCCCTCCATCGTGGTCACGCCGCACCTTGGTGCGAGCACCCGCGAAGCGCAGGACAAAGCGGGCGACACCATCGCCGACATGGTGCAGCTGGCATTGGCTGGCGACTTCGTGCCGTTCGCCGTCAATGTCGATGCCGCCGAGGCCAACGAGACGCTGCGTCCGTTCCTGCCACTGGCGGAGGTGCTGGGCCGCTTGTTCGCCTCGCTCGTGGGAACGCTTCCTGCCTCGCCCGGCGAGTTCGAGGTCTGCACCGAGGGCGACATCGCCGGCTACGACACTCGCATCCTCTCGCTGGCGGCGCTGAAGGGCTACCTCGGCGGCATCTCCGACGAGCAGGTCACGTACGTCAACGCACCGCAACTGGCAGCTGAGCGTGGCATCGAGCTGCGTGAGACGCACTGTGCCACCTCCGCCGACTTCGTCAACCTGGTCACGCTGCGCGCCGGCGGTCACAGCATTGCTGGCACCCTGGTCGGGCGACGCAGCGAGCAGCGCATCGTGATGATCGACGACCACCACTTCGACGTCCCGCCTGCGCAGCACATGCTGGTCGTGAAGAACGACGACCGCCCCGGTGTCATTGGCACCGTCGGCACACTGTTGGGCAATGCGGGCGTCAACATCGCCGACATGGACGTTGGTCGTGCCATCATCCCGGGCACCGCCGTCATGTTGATCGCGCCGACGATGGAAGTGCCCGATTCGGTTGTCGTCCAATTGAGGGCGGCCCCCGGAATTATCAGCGTCACCCCCCTCGCCGGCTGAGGTGGCGCCGCACGCGAAGTGACGCGCTGTTGGGCTCGGGACCTGGCTCACAGCCCCAAAACCGCGTCACTTCTCCCCATCGGATGCCGCCGCACGCGAAGTGACGCGCTGTTGGGTTCGGGACCTGGCTCACAGCCCCCGAACCGCGTCACTTCCTGCTTGCTGCACCCGTGGCGGGCGGGGCGGGCGGGGCGGGTCAGCGGGGGGAGTGGGTGCGGATGGCGTCTCTGGTGGCGATGGCTTCCGCTCGCGCCGCGTCGGCGAAGTCGCGACCGTTCGACGCGTAAAGGATTGCGCGCGAGGAGTTGATCACCATGCCGAAGCCGTTGCCGTCCGCGCCTGCTGCAACCGTTGCCTGGACGTCGCCGCCCTGCGCGCCGACTCCGGGGACCAGCAGCGGCAGATTGCCGACGATGGCACGCACTTCGCTCAGCTCGGCGGGATAGGTGGCGCCCACCACCAGGCCGCAGTCGCCGATCTCGTTCCACTCGGTGGCCACCCGACGGGCAATGTGGAGGTACAGCGGCTCGCCGTCGACGAGCAGCGATTGGAAATCGCCACTGCCAGGGTTGCTGGTGCGGCACAGCACGAACGCACCCCCGTCCGGGTGACGCAGGAACGGCTCGACCGAGTCGGTGCCCAGGTACGGGTTGATGGTGACGACATGGGCGCCATAGCGGTCGAAGGCTTCGTGAGCGTATTGCTGTGCAGTACTGCCAATGTCACCGCGCTTGGCGTCGAGCACCAGCAACACATTGGGGCAACGGTCGCGGATGGCGGCGCAAATCATCTCCAGCTCGCGCTCGGCACCGGTGGCCGCGAAGTAGGCGATCTGCGGCTTGAAGGCGCAGACGGTGTCGGCCGTGGCATCGACGATGGCCATACAGAAATCGACCACCGAGCCGCCGACCACATCGGGGAATCGACTCGGGTCGGGGTCAAGGCCTACGCACAACATGGACTGGGACGTTGCCCACGCGTGACGGAGCTGTTCATGGAAAGCCATCGGGCGTGAATCTACCTATCATGCGTTGATGTCGGAGAGCGCGTTGACACATACGGACCCCAGCGATATCAAGCCTTCGCTGATGAGCCCGGTGCAGCCGCACGTGATCGTGCTCTTCGGCGCAACGGGCGACCTGTCTCGTCGCAAGCTACTGCCGGGGCTGTTGCACCTCTCGTTGGCGGGACTGGTGAGCGAGTGCCAGATTTTGCCACGTGCGGCCGCATTCACTGACCGTGCGGCCGCAGTCGAGGTCGTTCGGTGACGAACTTTGAATTCAATGGTCGCTACGAAGCAACCATTGAATTCAACATTCCCGGCGGGCATCGAGTGGAGGCGGTGAGTCGGCGACGGTGATGGCGGCCGTGGGGCACATGTCGGCGGCCATGCGCACCTTGTCGGCCAGCTCGGCGGGCGGCTCGTCCTGCAGCACGTAGAGGTAGCCGTCGCTGCGGACCTCGAAGACCTCTGGGCACAACTGCATGCATGCACCGGTGCTGGCGCAGACGTCGTAGTCAACGGTTACTTTCATGGTGGCTCCCTGTTGATCAGGCTTTGCTCAGGCTTTTGCTTGACGGTAGCCGTCGGCGAGCGCGTCGGCCGCAGTGGCGTAACACCGCTCGGGCATGGTGCGTGCGTAGAACCGGCCACCGGGAACGTGGAAGATGCCCGAGTTGTCGTTGGCCTTGATCGGGTAGCCGTCGGGGCAGCCGCCGTCGACCGGAGCCACCCACTTCATCTGGGAATCGACCCACGTCTGCGCGGCCGGCGCGGCAGCTCGTGGAGTAGCAGTCGGAGCTGTCGGCTCGAACGGCGGCCACGACGGCTCGGGTTTGTCCGGAGTCGCGCCAGCTGACCGGCGTTGCCATAGCGCGGCAGCACCCACGAGCAGGAGCAGCAGAACGGCAAGCCGTCGAAGTGGTCGGGCACAGCGCATACGGCACTGTAGCCCCGACCAGGGGTGTCGGACTGTGTGCGCGAGATGTGCGAACAACAGTAGGATCATCGTATGACGCAACGGAAACGCCGGCTCACGGTGACGTTGGATCCAGCGCTGGTCGAAGCCGGCAATCGGGCTGTGGCCAGCGGTTCCGCCGCTTCGTTGAGTGCGTGGGTGAGCGTGGCGCTCGCCGACCGTGCCCGCCGAGACGAACAACTTGAACGACTGCACGAGGCCATCGTCGAGTACGAAGCCGAGTTCGGTGAGATCTCAACAGAGGAGATCGCTCGCCAGCGTCGGACGGATCGACAGGACGCAGTTGTGGTTCGTGGTGCTCGCAAGGGTCAACCGAGGGCGAAGTCGGCGTGAGGACGATCTTTGATGCGGGTGCGTTGATCGGTCTTGATCGCAACGACCGTCAGATGTGGGTGCGTCTCAAAGGTCTACTCAACGCTGGCGAGGTGCCGATGACCCACGGAGGCGTCGTCGGCCAAGTCTGGCGCGGGGGCCCACGCCAAGCCCGTTTGGCGTCGGCGTTGGCGGGCATCGAAGTGGCGTCTCTTGATCAGCGGCTCGGTCGCCTCGCAGGCGAACTTCTTGGGGCTGCGCGCATGTCCGACGTAGTCGACGCCGCACTCGTACTACTGGCAGCTGACGGCGACGAGATCGTCACCCTCGACAGCGACGACATCGCAGCACTCGCTGTTGTCGCCGGACGACATATTGAGCTGGTGCGCCCTTGAAGAACGCGACACGTCAGCCACATCACCGGCGCCGCGAAGACCCCGTTGGTGGAACCGGGCTGTCAGGGTTGATGGCGTTCGTGTGCCTGCAGTACGGCGCGTAGCGCGGCCGTGATGGTGCTGGGGTCGATGCCAACGCCCCACAACACCCGGCCGTCACCGTTCTTGGTCTCGATGTAGGCCACCGCGCCGGCCTCGCTGCCCTCACCAAGTGCGTGCTCGGCGTAGTCGACAACGTCGAGGGTGGCACCGACACAGCTGCGTAGGGCCCGCACGAACGCGTCGATGGGGCCGTTGCCTTCGCCGCTGACGGTGACCGGTGCCTCGTCGATCACCAGTTGGGCGGTGATGGTGGTGGTGCCGGTGGCGCTGTCACTGCGCATCTCGTGGCTGTTGAGCCGCATGCGGGGCTCGGCGGGCAGGTAGGAGGCCTGGAACGCGTCCCACATGATCACTGGACTGATCTCGGTGCCGGTGTCCTCGGTGATGTGCTGGATGGTCTTGGAGAACTCGATCTGCAGGCGACGGGGAAGGTCGAAGCCGTGCTCGGTCTTCATCACGTAGGCCACGCCGCCCTTGCCACTTTGGCTGTTGACGCGGATGACGGCCTCGTAGCTACGCCCGAGGTGCTTCGGGTCCAGCGGCAGATATGGCACGCCCCAGATTTGGTACTCGCCACCGTTGGCTGCTGCCTTCGCGTCGAGCGCATCGAAGCCCTTCTTGATGGCGTCCTGGTGGCTGCCGCTGAACGCGGTGTAGACGAGGTCGCCCACCCACGGGTGGCGCGGGCCGACGGGCAGGCGGTTGCAGTATTCGGCCACCCGACGCACGGCGTCGATGTCGCTGACGTCGAGCTGCGGGTCGACGCCGTTGACCATCAGGTTGATGGCCAGGTTGACTACGTCGACGTTGCCGGTGCGCTCACCATTGCCAAACAGCGTGCCCTCCACGCGGTCGGCGCCGGCCAGCATGCCCAGCTCGGCGGCGGCGGTGGCAGTGCCGCGGTCGTTGTGCGGGTGCAGGCTGATGAGCACGCTGTCGCGCGCACGGATAGTGCGGCCGAACCACTCGATGACGTCGGCGTACACGTTGGGTGTGTAGCACTCGACCGTGGCCGGCAGGTTGAGGATCAGCGGCTTCTCCGGCGTCGGCTCGATCACGTCCATCACGGCGTGGCACACGGCGATGGCATAGTCGGGCTCGGTGAGCGTGAAGCTTTCCGGCGAGTACTCGTAGCGGACGAACGTACCGGGCACCGTTTCCTCCAACTTGCGGCATAGTTTGGCGCCGTTGACGGCGATGTCGGTGATGCCCGCCATGTCCAGGCCGAACACCACTTCGCGCTGCAGCGGGTTCGTGGAGTTGTAGAAGTGCACGATCGCCTGCTTGGCGCCGGCGATCGATTCGTAGGTGCGCTCGATGAGCTCCTGGCGGCACTGGGTCAGCACCTGAATGGTGACGTCGTCGGGGATCAGGTCGTCCTCGATCAACTGGCGCACGAAGTCGAAATCGGGCTGGCTGGCGGACGGGAAACCGACTTCAATCTCCTTGAAGCCCATTTTGACCAGCGTGTCGAACATGCGCCGCTTGCGCTGCGGGTCCATCGGGTCGATCAGCGCCTGGTTGCCGTCGCGCAGGTCGACGCTGCACCACAGCGGGGCTGCCTCGTGGACCTTGTTGGGCCAGGTGCGGTCGCGGAGCACGACCGGCACGGTGCGCTCGTATTTGTGGAAGGGCATTGTCGTGGGTGTGACGGATTGCGGTGACATGTTCGTGAGTGTCCTTGGGCGGCGATTCGAGAGACGAGAGGAGAGTGGGGGAGACGTGCTGGCAAGAGATTTGGCGGGAAAAAGCAAGAAGCCCCGGCCGATTCGGCTGGGGCGTGCGGGCAAGCGCGAAGTATGCGGCGCTTGCCCTACATAAGCAGAAGAAGGCCGCGGGTGCGAGTCACGCCACAAGTCTGCCCGCTTCCGACCCGATTGTCAACGTCACGCAATTCGACGATCCGACCCCCTCTGGGCGTTTGTGTCAGAGGTGCAGACGATCCCGTGCAGGTCAGCACCTCTCCGCGCGGCCTCTTACGTACAACGTGGTGGGAGGGGCTTCAGTTGCGGATGAGGAAGTTGGTGAACTGCCACGGGTCGCTGCGGTCGACCTCGTCGGCTTCGTCGCTGAAGTTGGCGAACAGGTCGCGTCGGCTGCTCACCGGGTCCCAGTCCGAGGGACCGGAGTGAAGCTCGCCGAGATACCGACGCGCCACACCCAAGACTGCCTCCCACGGAAGATCGTCGGGAACGCACACGCCCTCGTTGGGGTTGGCGATCATCCACGCCACCGCCCCCACGATGCTGCCCGCCACCTGCATGGTGGTGGCGCTCTGGTGAGGAAGGATTGCCCGCGCGTCATCAATGCTGAGCAGCGACCCGCACCACCAGCTCTTGTAGGGATGACCCATCAGCAACACGCCGAGTTCGTCGCGGCCGCTGATGATCTCGTCGTTGAGGATTCGTTGCTCGGGTTGCATCTCCCAGCCACGCATGCGCAGCTCGAGCACGCTGTTCACTGCCGCGTCGCTCGGATGGTACGCGTAGTGCACCGTCGGGCGGTAGACGGCGTTGCCATACCCGTCGTCGACCGTCAGGTGTTCGCTCAGGGTGAACGACTCGCCGTGTCGCACGACCATGCCGCGGATCTCGCCGCTGGGAACCCAGCTGCGCACCCAGGTCTCGATCCCCGGTCGGGCGATGCAGATCTGGTTGCACGGGCCCTCACCGCTGTGTACGAACGCGTTCGGCGGCAGCCGGCGTTCGTGCGTTCCCCAACCCATCTCGGCGGGCGCAATGCCTTCCTCGAACAGACCGTCGACCGACCAGGTGTTGACGAACTCGCCGGGCCGCTTGGGCACCGATGAGATTTGCGAGTCGCGCTCGGAGATGTGGATCACCTTCGTGCCGGTGAGCATCGCCAGCGAGTTGAACTGACCAGCCTCGAGTGCGGCTTCGAAGGCCGCAGCGTTCGAGCCGGTCAAGCCGTCGGACAACATGCGGGTAGCGATCTCGCCAAGGGCTTGCTTGGCGAAGTGGCTGACCAACCCAGGGTTGGCGCCGTGCTCGAGGACGGCGGTAGCGCCCTTGTTGTCGGGCCAGCCCGCCTTCATCCGGCGCAGCTGCATGTGGCGCACGTACAACGTGCGGTCCAGTGGCGAGGTGGCGGCCAGATCGTCGTATGGGTCCCATACCTCGACGCTGGTGTTCAGGTACCGCACACCATGGTCGCGGCACCACTGCAGCACTGTCGGGTTGTCGATGTTCCACGCCAGGTCGAGCAGCAGGTCACCCTCGCTCAACCGTGCCGACAGAAACGAATCGAGGTTGTCGGGGGTCAGGCGATCTTGCTCGTACGTCACACCCGCCGCAATCGATGAAGCGACGCGCGAACGGTTGTCGACGAAATCGACGATGGTGACCCGGGAAGGGTCTATCTGTAGATCACGCAGTAGCAGCGGGACGGTGCATTGCGCAACCGAACCGCAGCCGAGTACCAGCACCCGTGAAGGGGTGCGGCTCACTCTGCCAGCGCGGGAACGAGCGCAGCGAACTCGCTGTCGATCGACGCGGCCTCGGAGGCGGCGTACAGGCTCTGCCAGTCATACGAGATGCCCTTGCGGCCGTTGCTGCTGAAGGACTGGCTGGCATCAACATTGGTGCTCAGATTGTTCATCGCTGCGCCCTTTCGAGACGTAGATGGGTGAGATCGCTTCCTTTCGGCCGGTGTCTCCGGCACAAAGCGATTCGACCATAACCACGCTCGATGGCACGTCGCTACTTACTGATGCAGCAGACAGTGATGCTGATGAGTCGGTCAGTACGACCGACTGGTCACTCAGTGGACCTTGCGGTCCAGGTCGGCCCAATACGGCTCGCGTAACTTGAACTTCTGCAGCTTGCCGGTCGCCGTGCGGGCGAGCGAATCGCGGAACTCGATCACCTTTGGACACTTGTACGCGGCGAGTTTTGTACGGGTGTGTGCGATGACGTCGGCCTCGGTGATGGTCGATCCGGCGGTGGTGACGACCAGCGCGAGCACCATCTCGCCCCACTTCTCGTCGGGCACACCAATCACTGCAACCTCGGCGACCTCCGGGTGGCTGAAGATCGCGTCCTCCACCTCGATGCTGCTGACGTTCTCGCCACCGGTGATGATCACGTCCTTCTTGCGATCGCTGATCGTGACGTACCACTCGTCGTCGATGATGCCGCCGTCGCCGGTGTGGAACCACTCGGGACCGTGCGGGTCGTCGGTCGCTGCGCGGATGGCGTCGGCCGTGGCCTCCGGCTGTGCCCAGTAGCCACCCATGATGTGGTTGCCGCGGGCCAGGATTTCACCATCGGGGGAGATGCGTACCTCTACTCCGATCGCGGGAGCACCAGCGCGGCTGAGCTTGGTTGCCCTGTCGGTCGGTGACAGGTGGTCATACTCCGCGCGACCGCGGTTCATGGTCAGCAGCGGAGTGGTCTCGGTGAGTCCGTAGATCTGGATGAACTCCCAACCCAGTTCCGTTTCGATCCGCTCGATGGTCTTGGTCGGTGGGGGTGCGCCCGCGCACACGATGCGTACCTGCCCGCGGCCGGGGATGGGGCCCTCCCAGTGCGACGCCGCGTCGAGGATTGCGTTCGCGACTGCTGGGGCCGCGCACATGACGGTGACGCCGTGTTGGTGGACCCGGCGCAGGATCTCGGTGCCGTCGATCTTGCGCAGGATGATGTGCTGCGCGCCCATACCTGTGACCGCGTACAGAACACCCCAGCCGTTGCAGTGGAACTGGGGGAGCGTGTGCAGGTACACGTCGCGGTCGTTGATACCGAGCTGCCAACCAAACGTGGTCGCATTGAGCCAGATATTGCGATGCGTGAGCTGCACACCCTTGGGCCGGGCAGTGGTGCCGCTGGTGTAGTTGATGGTGGCAGTTGCGTCCTCGTCGTAGACCCACGGCGCCGGCGGTGCATGTTGAGCGGGGGCGTCGCTCTCGGCGCTGATCACATACTTGAATTCGCACTCCACGTCCGTCAGTGCCTCCTCCAACTCGGGGTCGATCATCAGCACCCGTGCACCGCTGTGCCGGATGATGTATTTGACCTCCTCGGCAACGAGCCGAAAGTTGATCGGCACGAGCACCCGACCCGATCCGCTGACGCCAAACAACGCAGTCAGTAGTCGGGCAGAGTTGTGGCTGACAATCGCCACCCGTTCGCCGACTCCGATTCCTAACGCATCCAGCGCCGCTGCCTGCCCCCGAGCCCTGGCAGCCATCTCGGCATACGTGAACGAGCCCCACGAAACGGCCGGTTGGTCGGGCTCGTCGATCACGGCGATTCGGTTGGGGTAGACCTCGTCGGCTCGCCGCAGGAAGTCGTTGACAGTGAGTGCAACCTTCATGGTGGCCATTGTTGCCCACTGCTGCACGGGGAGGCGACACGGCATCCGCCGCAGCAGCGGCATCGGTCTCTGGTTTGCGTCATCGAGCCACGAGCTGCTTTGTCCCACCTGCGCGGCAGTGTCGCCCGGTACTCTGACAGCCGACATGTCTGACAACAACCGACCTCAGCGCGCCCCGCGGCGTTCCCGCCCCGCCACCCGGCCCGCCGAGTACCGAAACGCAGCCGTTGCGCCGGTGCTCACCCTTTCCAAAGACGACTACGTGCCCACCGGTTTCATCGAGCTCGGCGTGCCCGAGAACGTCGACTTCGGCCTCGCGGCCGCCGGTTTCACCACACCGTTTGCCATCCAAACCAAAGCCATTCCGGTCGCCCTCACGGGCCGCGACGTCTGCGGCCGCGCCAAGACCGGCTCGGGCAAGACACTTGCGTTCGGTGTGCCCCTGCTGGCCCGCCTCACGAAGGACGGCGAGCCCCGCCGGCCCGCCGCGCTCGTGCTCGTACCCACCCGCGAGCTGGCGCTGCAAGTCGCCGAGGTGCTCTCACCTGTCGCCATCGCCTGCGGTCGCACCGTGCTCGCCGTCTATGGCGGCGCCTCGCGTCAGCAGCAAATCGAGGCCCTTCAGGCTGGTGTCGACGTGGTCGTAGCCACTCCGCTGCGCCTCATCGACCTGCTGAAGGAAAACGAACTGCAGCTCGACGCTGTCGAAATTCTGGTGCTCGACGAGGCCGACCGTATGGCCGACGATGGCTTCACACCCCAGGTGGAATGGATCATGCGCAAGGTCACCCTGCCGCACCAGACCATGCTGTTCTCCGCCACGCTCGACGGCGACGTTGGCCACCTGGTCACCCGCTACATGAAGGACCCCGAGGAGGTGGCCGTCGATGCCGCCACCGACACCGTGGGCACCATGCATCACCTGTTCCTCGCAGTGCATCACATGGACAAGGACAAGGTCGTTGCATCGATTGCGAGCGGCCTGTCGAAGACCATTGTGTTCTGCCAGACAAAGCGCACATGCGATCGCGTCGAACGCAACCTGCAAGAGCTCGGTGTTCGTGCTGCGGCCATTCACGGCGACCTGGCGCAGGCCGCCCGCGAGCGTGCGCTGAAGCGCTTCACCGATGGCGAGCTGGCGGTCTTGGTCGCCACCGACGTTGCTGCCCGCGGCATCGACGTCGACGACATTGGTTCGGTCATTCACTACGAACCGGCCGGCGATGTGAAGGACTACCTGCACCGCAGCGGGCGCACGGCCCGCGCCGGTCGCGATGGCTGGGCCGTCACGATGGCCGAGTACAACCAGCACACGCAGGTCCGCATTCTGCAGCGCGCAATGCGCCTCGACCCGACACCGCCGATCGAAGTGTTCAGCAACAACCCCAAGCTGAAGCACCTCCCCGACTTCCACGTCTGACCAAACAGTCGCCAACCTGTCGCGTGGGTGACCACCAAGCTTGATGGTCAGGGCCGCGACAGGTTCAAGACTTTGTGAGGACGGCCTGGGTATAGAGCAGCTGGAAGCCGAGGCGGATCAAGTTCTGCGCGGACTGTCCGTCGGGCAGCGCGGTAGCGGCGACGAGGTTGCAACCGAGGTCACTCGCCAGTTGTAGCCGGTGGTTGACCAGCGCAGACTGGAGGCCCCTGCCCTGCTGCGTTGCAAGGGTGGCTGCGCCGCCGATCCAGCCCATGTCGTCGATGACCGTGAGCGAGCCGCACGCTGCCGAGGTTCCGTCCACAAGTGCGATGAAATCACGCGTGCCCGGCACCCTGGCCGACGCATCGCAGAACTCGTCCGAGACTCGTCGGGCGTCGCTTCCCAGAGGCGAATTGCCGGACAAGATCCGTGTGCGATCGGCGGCCGTCGTCGCGTCGAGAGCAACGATGGACTGATTCGCCTGCGGAACCGGCGTCGTCAGGTCGTGCGCATACACATTTCGAAACCGCTCCAAGGCGTAGCCATCTGCGGTCAGCGCGGGGAGCAGCGCGGCAGTGGCCAGCGGGGAGAGCTCGAGCGACGGCTGCATTCCACGATCGCGGTAGAACGCATTGAGTGCGTCAACGATCTCGCCGGCTGCTGTGCCGCCGAAGCCCAGCCCGATCGCCCGATTGACGTAACGACCGGGACCGAACGAGACAAGCGCACCGCTATCCAGTGGCAGCGCAACGGACCCGCTGTCGGGCGCGACGCCCGCCAACGCGGACGCCTGTCGCATCGAGAACGTCGCCGCGCTGTGCTCCACCCGCCGCGCCAGATCAAGGTTGACACGCATCGCCTCGGCCTGCCCTACGGCAGCCAGGCGGGGCGGGTGGCTTCGAAGTCGTCGATGGCGGAGGCGTGGCTGAGGGTGATGCCAACGTCGTCGAGGCCGTTGAGGTAGCGATGTTGTGTCTGCTCGTCCATCGGGAAGCTTGCCGAAATGCCGACTGCAGGCAGCTCGACGGTCAGTCGTTCGACGTCGATGGTGATCTCGACGGTGTGGTCAGCCTCGATAGCGGCCCAGATCTGATGGACAATTTCCTCGGGAACGACGACTGGCACGAGGCCATTCTTGGTGCAGTTGTTGCGGAAGATGTCGCTAAAGCTGGGTGCCACGACGGCGTCGAAGCCACCCTGCTGGATGGCCCACACTGCGTGCTCACGAGACGATCCGACGCCGAATGACTGGCCGGCCACCAAGACGCTGGCGCCCGCGTAGCGTTCGTCGTTGAGCACGAAGTTGCGGTCGTCGCGCCAGGTGCTGAACAGGCCCTTTTCGAAACCTGTGCGCTCCACGCGCTTGAGCCATTCGGCGGGAATGATCTGGTCGGTGTCGACGTCGCTGCGCTTCAGCGGCACGCCGCGCCCGGTGATGATGTGTACAGCCTTCATGCCAAGTCCTCGGGGGTTGCGAAGTGGCCGGCAACCGCGGTGGCGGCGGCAACGGCTGGGGAGACCAAATGAGTGCGGCCGCCACGACCCTGGCGGCCTTCAAAGTTGCGGTTGCTGGTGCTCGCCGCGCGCTCGCCGGGAGCCAGCTTGTCGGGGTTCATCGCCAGGCACATGCTGCAGCCGGGCTCGCGCCAGTCGGCGCCAGCGGCGCGGAAGATCTCGGGCAGTCCCTCGGCCTCGGCCTGCGCCTTCACGGCGTGACTGCCGGGCACCACCATCACTCGCGGCACCGTGACGGTGCGACCCTTCATCACCGCGGCTGCAGCGCGAAGGTCTTCGATGCGGCTATTGGTGCACGAGCCGATGAACACCGTGTCGACCTTGATCGCCCGCACCGGCGTGCCTGCGGCCAGGCCCATGTACTCCAACGCACGGGCAACGGCGTCGGCGGCCGTGGCATCCTCGAAGTCGTCGGGCGACGGCAGCGAAGCGTCAATACTGATGACCTGTGCGGGGTTGGTGCCCCAGCTGACCTGCGGCCGCAGCGCCGAGGCTTCGATGACGACTTCCTTGTCGAAGACTGCGCCCTCGTCGGTGACCAGACCCTTCCAGTCGGCAACGGCAGCAGCCCAATGCTCGCCCTTCGGCGCATGCTCGCGCCCTTCCAGGTACTCGAACGTCGTCTCGTCGGGAGCTATCAGACCGGCCTTGGCGCCGGCCTCGATGCTCATGTTGCACAGCGTCATGCGACCTTCCATCGACAACGCACGGATGGCGGCGCCGCGATATTCGATGACGTGCCCAATGCCGCCACCGGTACCGATGACGCCGATGATCGCAAGAATGATGTCCTTGGCGGTGACGTCGGCCGGCGCGTCGCCCTCGACCGTGACAGCCATCCACTTTGGTCGCGACTGGGGGAGTGTCTGCGTGGCCAGCACGTGTTCGACTTCCGACGTACCGATTCCAAAGGCCAGTGCACCGAAGGCGCCATGCGTTGCCGTGTGGCTGTCGCCGCACACCACGGTCATACCGGGCAGTGTGCGGCCCTGCTCGGGTGCGATCACATGCACGATGCCCTGGCTGGGGTGACCCATTGGAAACTCGATGATGCCGAACTCGGCGGTGTTGTCGCGCAGCACTTGCACCTGGCGAGCCGAGATGGGGTCGGCGATGGGCTGATCGATGTCAGCCGTTGGGACGTTGTGGTCTTCGGTCGCAATGGTCAGGTCGGGTCGACGGACGGTGCGCCCCGTGAGGCGCAGGCCGTCGAATGCCTGCGGGCTGGTGACCTCATGGACAAGGTGGAGATCGATGTACAGCAGGTCGGGCTCACCTGGGCCTTGGTGCACGACGTGTCGGTTCCACACCTTCTCCGCCAGTGTTGTTGGTGACGACATTTCCGACCTCCATTGATCTCGGGGAATCTCAAATAATGAGATGTGATTCCCGCATAGATAAGTGTACGGGCTGAATCTTGACTCAAGCAAAACCTCTATGGCTGTCCGAACGTGTCGATTACCGCGGAGAGTCACAAAAAATCAGTTTTCTTGACTCGATGTATATGCCTATGATGCAGCAGCAGAGTGTCACTCAGGAGGACAACCATGGAGAGCTTGCTCATTCACACCGCTCGCGCGGAGGCCGAAGTCAAGCAGGCTGGTACCCGTTGGACCGGTACCCGTTGGACCGGTACCCGTTGGACCTGATGTCGCCCGTCTGACGCGCTGGCGCGTCAGGATGAACAGATGAAGCACTCGACCCGGCGTGGGCGCCGCTCGCTGAGCGACCACGTGGTCGAGGAGTTGAAGACCGCCGATCGGTTCCCCGTCGGCGATCCTCGGCGTTCAGCCGCGCAACGTCGCGTTGCGCGGCTGGTGGCCGCTGAACCTTCCGTGGCCGACGACCCACGAGTTGCCGGCATCCGCGCCCAACTGCGCCGATGGGGGCACTTTGCGCCACACCTCCTCAGCGACGAGCAGGAGACATTGCTGGAGCGTCAGGGTCGCGCGCTCATCGACGAGCAACTCGCGCTCCTGCGTTCGCTTGACGACGACGTAGCAACGGCGCTCTCCGCCGCTGACGATGCGCTGCGCAACCTGGACGCCGACACTCCTATCGCCCGTCAGCTCGCCGACGTCGATGCGCACGCCGTCACGGACCGTCGGGCGCCGCTCTCCGCGTCGGTGCTCGGAGCCCTCGCTGCCTGTCATCTCGCCGACGATCGGCTTCGAGGCATCGACGACTGGCGGACACGTTTCGCAGTGGTGCAAGGCACCACGCCGGCAACACTCGCGGCACTTCGCGACGACACGCGTGCTGCTCGTGGACTGGCCGCAGAGTGGTGGCGTGTGCGTTCCGGCGTGGTCGGAGGCGAGTACTTCGATCGACGCGTCGGCGTGTCAGCGATACCCGGCACGTTGGCGGAACACTCGGCTGCGGCCGCTGCGGCGCTCGCCACCTCGGTGCCGTCGTTGGCCGAGGTCGCGCACCGCGCAGCGGGCCGAATCGTCCACGGTGTCGACAACCAGGTGATCATCGAAGCCGATGGCCGTATCTCCGTCACGGTCGCCCACCGGCCGACCCTACGTGGCTCGCTGATGGTGGCGCACGAGATTGGCCACGCGCTACATGCGCTGGAATCACGCAGCCCAGAGCCGCCCGGTGCGCTCGTCGGTGAGACGGTCGCATGCTGGTCGGCTCTCATGAGCGGACAAGCGGGTGTCGACAGCCCGCACGCTGTGGCGATGGCCATGGCACTGGGCGACACGTTGGTGGAGGAGCTGTTCGTGTCGGCGGCCGTGAGTGCGTTTGAGGATTCGGTCTACGAGTACGCGGCGACCGGCCGGACCGTCACTGCCGACTACCTCGATGGGGCGTGGTTGGCCGCCAACCACGAATTGATGGGCGGCGCGGTCGTCGTGCCGGATCTCGTGGGCTCGGGATGGGCGCGGTTGCCGGCGCTCGCCACCGACCCAGGCCACGCGTTCTCCTATGTCTGGGCGACGGTGCTGGCGCTTGCGATGTCCGCACGCCACGGGGCGGATGAGGGCGGAGCAATTGCCCGGACCATTCGCGCCGGAGGGGTGGAAGCCGACGAGTTCACCGCGCTCCTCGGGTTTGACGGCGACGAGTGGATCTCGCTCGGACTCTCGACGCTCGCCGAGGAACTGTCGCGGCTCGGTCAGGTGGTGCGCTCCGGCGAATTGTCGCTGGACGCCGAATGAGCATCGCCGACGCCCTTTGGCAATCCAATGACCAGTGCGATCACGACTGGGAGTTGTAGCGCTCCGGCGGCCACAGCCACCGCTCCCACCGATGTAGCTCGGGCCAGCAGCCCACTGCCCAACGCACCGATCACGCCGCCGGCGCTCAGCGCGCCGCGGAAGATTCCCATCACACGACCGAGGAGCTCTGTGGGGATCAGTCGTTGCCGAATGCCGATGGAAGTGATGTTGCCGAACGTGACAGCGAACCCCCATGCGAACAGCGCGATGGCGGCAATCGGCCACAGGCTGGTGGTGCCCAAGAGGATGTAGGAGGCGGCGTTGACGGCCACCGCTACGGCCATGGCCCAGCGTGCCGAGAGCCTGGCCCGTACGCGGCCGGCCACTACTCCGGCAAGTGTCGCGCCGCAGGCAATCACGGTGAGCGCGGGCCCGAACCAGCCGCCATCAAGTGAATACTGGCGGCGAACGAGCAGCACCAACATTGCCAGCACCGCCGACCCGCACAGCGACAGTATGAACATGGCACCCGCGAGCACGACCAACGTGCGCGTCGTTCGAAAATACGCCCACGCCGGTGCCATCGTTGGGCGCGGTTGCACCTCGCTTGGTTCTGCTGGCGGTGCTTTGGGAAGCCTCGCCAGCAACGCTGCTGACACGACGTACGAGACGGCGTCGGCGGCGAAAGGTGCCCACGTCGCAAGTCGAAAGATCAATGATCCAAGCGGTGGCCCGACGAACTCGCGTCCCACATCGTCGGCGGCCTGCAGTCGCCCGTTGGCGGCGTCGAGATGTGCCTCGTTGACAAAGGATGGGATGGCGCTCTGCGACGCGGTGATGAAGATGGTCTCGCCGGCGCCAATCAGGAACGTGATGGCCGCAAGCACCACGCCAGGCAGCGAGCCCACCAGCAGCGCGACTGCAGCGGCAATGACCACCGCCGCGCGAGCAAGGTCTGCCGCGACCAGCACGCGCGCTCGGTCGTACCGATCGGCGAGGAGGCCGGCCGGCACGGCCAGCAGCACGCCCGGCAGTAGACCGGCAGCGGCGATGGCGCCGAGCACCAGTTCGCCGGGCGGTTCGATGGACGCGAGCAGCGGCAGTGCGGCGGTGGTCATTCCGGTGCCGACGGCCGAGAGCGCATTCGCCGTCCACAACCGCTGGTAGGCGCGGCCGAAGGAACTGATTATCACCACGGCGCCGCAGTGCGTTGCGCGGTCAGTTCACTGGGCCCCAGCATGATGGGAGGGTAGCCGCCCGCTGAGCGCCGAAGTCCGGAACAAGAATCCCAGCTTGTGGGATATCCTTCCCGCGATGACTGACATTGCTGGCCGTGACGGAAGTGGCGTCGGAGTGCTGGACAAGGGCGTTGTGATCTTGCAAGCGCTCGTCGCTGGCCCACTCGACCTGCTTGCACTGCAGGAGGCGACGGGGTTGCCGCGGGCGACCGCACACCGATTGGCAGTCGCGTTGGAGCACCATCACCTCGTGCGGCGCGACCCGCAGGGCCGTTTCTGCCTGGGCTTCGAGCTGATCCATCTCGGCCGGGCAGCGACCGATGCCTTTCCGCTGGCCGAGTTTGCTACCGCCGCGCTCACCGCGCTGCGCGACCAGACCGGCGAGAGCGTGCAGCTGTACGTACGCGAGGCCGAGAGCCGTCGCTGTGTGGTCTCACTGCAGTCCAGCCACGCCCTGCGCTGGATTGTTCCTGAAGGCGCGTTGCTACCGATCGGTCTCGGCTCCGCTGGTCGAGTGCTCGCTGAAGGCGGCCCGCACGTGGCCGACAGCGTGGAGGAGCGCGAGCCAGGAGTTGCCTCCGTCAGTGCTGCCGTGCTCGACCGACAGGGTGTGGTGATCGCTGCGGTCAGCCTGAGCGGGCCAATGGAGCGTTTGACGCGCCGGCCCATCGAACGGTTTGGGTCCGCGGTCGAAGCAGCTGCGGTGGCCGTTGCAGCTGCATTGCCACGCTGAGTTTCTTGGGAAAGGTTGCCGATTTCTCGAACTCACCGTGCCCAGTGTTGGTGTGAACGACAATGAAATAGTCCCAGTCCTCTTGGTTCGGTGGTTCGAAAGCCGCCTGCACGAATCTGTCGGATTCTGTCTGCGCGGTTGTCGACTGTACGGACTAGAAGTGATCGACCCCGACGGTTTGGAGAGCGGGGACCCGACGGCCGCTCGGGTGTCCTTTCTCGCAGAAGCCAACGACCGCGAGAGTGTGGTCCGTCACCCTGATGCACGCGCGGTGGCAGCGTTCGATGCGGCCGCGATGGTGACGATCGAGTGGCGACCTTTCGCCGCGAACGGGCTGACCCGACCGGGGCAGTTCTTGCCTCGCCGCCGCGCCCGTGTGGTGGAGTTGCTGTTCGACGAGGTGGGTGTCACGGTGATTCGGTTCGAGAACGACCCGGACTACATCGTGTTGGCACCCGCCTCGTGACCGGCTAATACAGCGCGACGAGGTCGATGACGAGGACAAGGTCGATCGACGGGGGAAGTCCCAGATTCTTACTGCCCAACCCGTCGAACATCAGAGCAAAGGGGAGCTGCACTTGACGCCGGCCACCAATCTTCATGTCCTTCACCGCAGCCAGCATCCCCGGGTAGGTGGTGGTGCTGGCCGCGTAGAGGAATGTCAGCGGTGGCCCGCCCCAGTCGGAGGACAGCTTTTCGCCAGTGTCTGCACGAAAGGCGACGATGTGAATAGCGACATGCTGGCCGTCGGCGGGGCTGGCGCCCGTGCCCTCGGTGACTTCGGCGAACTTGAGGACGGTGATGTTGTCGCTTGGGTCGAGCGTGACCTTCGGTTCGTCTGCAGCGTTCGAGGTTGGCAGGACGGCCACCACGTCGATCACGAAGCTCAATGCATCGCCCGCCAGGATCGGGCCACTGCCGGGGGGAGAGTCGCCGTAGGCAAGATCTGCTGGAATGTCCAGCTGGCGACGGCCACCCTGCTGTGTACCGACGAGCCCCTGTTCCCAACCAGCGATGACTTTGCCGCTGCCGAGGGTGACTTCCAGCGGTTCGCCGCGGTCATAGCTGTTGTCAAATTCCTTACCGTCGGCTGCCCGCACGCCGACGTAATGGACGATGACGGTGTCGCCGATGGCGGCTTTGGCGCCGGTACCGACGGTGATGTCGGTCACCACGAGGGCGGTCGGCGTTTCGCTGGGCACCGACACGGACGGCTTGGTGAGCGGCAATGTGGTGAC
>JAYUCY010000070.1:0-9268 GCA_043740085.1 Ilumatobacteraceae bacterium | reverse complement strand
CTCGTCGGGGGCCAACATCATCTTCAGCTCCAACCCACATACGGTGCAGCGATACCTGACGTTGATCCTGCGCATCTCGCCCGGCGGCGGCGGCGCTGGCATTGGCGTAGTAAAACTGCGCAGCATGCCGATGCCACTTTTCCACAGGACATAGCCCCCACCGAGGCCAACGAGCACCCAAATGATGGTCGACAGCTGAGGCATTCCCTCAGGCTATCTGACCCTGTACTGGAGGGTTGTCGTGGAGGATTGTCGTGAGAATTGTCGTGAGGATTGTCGTGAGGATTGTGGCTCAGCCGAGTCGTTCGATGATGGTGGCATTTGCCATGCCACCACCCTCGCACATGGTCTGCAGGCCGTAGCGGCCACCGGTGCGTTCCAGCTCACAGAGCAGCGTGGTCATCAGTCGTGCACCGGATGCGCCTAACGGGTGGCCGAGCGCGATGGCGCCGCCGTTGACGTTCACCGTTGCCATGTTGGGGTGCAGTTCCTTCTCCCACGCGAGTACGGCACAGGCAAACGCCTCGTTGATCTCGGTGAGATCCATGTCGTCGATGGTGAGCCCCGCGCGGGCGAGCACCTTGTGCGTTGCGGGGATGGGTGCGGTCAGCATCATGCGCGGGTTGTCGCCGGCGAGGCTGAAGTTGACGAATCGGGCGCGTGGGGTGAGGCCGAGCTGCTGGGCCTTGGCTTCGCTCATGATCAGTATCGCCGAGGCGCCGTCGGTGATCTGCGAGGAGTTGCCGGCGGTGACGCGCCCGCCGTCTTCCTCGGTTCGAAATGCCGGCTTCAGTTTGGCCAGCGACTCGAGCGTGGTGTCGCGCAGGCCTTCGTCCGTGGTCATCAGCGCTCCGTCGGAACCCAGCAGCGGCATGATCTCGCGGACAAAGCGACCCTCGTCGGTGGCGCGGCGAGCGAGTACTTGCGAGCGTACGCCGAACGCATCAAGGTCGTCACGGGTGAGGCCCCACTTGTCGGCGATCATTTCGGCGGAGATGCCCTGCGGCACGAGGCCGCCTTCCGGGGCGTAGCGGGCGCCGACATTTGGCCCAAAGGGAAAGCCGAACTTGCCGTCGGCCATCGATGAACCCATCGGCACGCGGGTCATCACTTCCACGCCGGCGGCCACCACGATGTCGTAGGCGCCGGCGATGACACCCTGCGCGGCGAAGTGGGCGGCTTGTTGGCTGCTGCCGCACTGGCGGTCGATGGTGGTGCCGGGCACATGCTCGGGCCAGCCGGCGGCGAGGACCGCGTTGCGAGCGACATTGGCGGCCTGCTCGCCGATCTGCATGACGCAGCCCATGATCACGTCGTCGACAAGGCCGGGATCGATGCCGGTGCGTTGCTGCAGCGCCTTGAGCGTTTCGCCGGCCAGATCCACCGGGTGCCAGTCCTTCAACTTGCCGTTGCGGCGACCCAGAGGGGTGCGAACGGCGTCAACGATGACGGCGGTGGTATTTGACATTGCGGCTCCTTGCGACTGCGAACTCGAGGAGAGTCTGCCCGCGCGACGGCTGGCGCACTCAGTCGGAGGCTTCCCGGCGTGCAGCACCCGCTGCAGGTTGGCGTGCTCTGCCAAGTGCCGGGGTCTTGGGTCTGGTGTCCGAGTTGACTGCCGGCAGCCGCTGAGTCAGGCAGGCACCGAGGCGCCGAAGAACTGACGCAGTGCGCCGGCCATCTCTCCACGAGCATCGGCTCCAGACGGGATCATGTCGACAGCCGTCAGCGAGGTATGGATGTGCCCTCGTGCAGCGAGATGGCGGACCGTCACGTTGGCAGCCTGGAGGGCTTCGGCGTACGCGATGCCTTCGTCCCGCAGCGGATCGAACTCGCACGTCACGATGAGAGCGGGCGGCAGGCCGGCCAAGCTGGCGGCCCGAAGCGGTGATGCCTTCGGATGCTGACGATCGGCGGGGTCGGCGTAGTGATCCCAGAACCAGCTCATCAATGGGGCGGTCAACACGTAGCCATCTGCGTTTTCGACATACGACCCGCGAGTCAGATCGCTGTCGGTGACCGGTGTCAGCAGCATCTGCCCCGAGATCTGCGGGCCGCTAGCGTCTCGCGCCATCTGACACACGACCGCGGCAACGTTGCCGCCGGCGCTCCAGCCGGCAACTGCCAACTGGCCGGGAATCGCACCCAGCGCTTCGGCGTTGTGGGCCAACCACTGCACTGCGGCGAACCCGTCGTCGGGTGCTGCTGGGAATCGGGCCTCGGGGGCGTGCCGGTAGTCGACCGACACGATGATGGCATCGGAGCGAGCGCACAGGTCGCGGCAGAACGGATCGTCGGATTCGAGACTGCCCAAGACCCAGCCACCACCGTGGAAGTAGGCCACCATGGGATGTGGCCCGGCGCTGGTGGGCCGGTACAGACGGTAGTTCAGATCGCCCGCGACGCCTGGCAGTACACCGTCCACGATCTCGCCGACCTCGGGCCCGGGGGCTCGGCCTTCGGCCGCCGCGATGGCGAACGCGCGGGCGTCGACGGCCGACATCGTCTCGATCGGGGGTAGATCCAGCCCGGCGATCATCTCCAGCATCAGGCCCACATCGGGCTGGATGCGACGGATGATCCCGTCGTTCAGGCGTGTTCCGCCAGCGCCCTCGCGGCTGAAGCCCAGGTAGTCGCGTTCGACCACCTCGTTGCAGATGGTGCGGTAGACATCGACACCACCTACGTAGGGCAGGAACACGCGCGGTTTGCCCGGCACGTTGGCGCCCATGTACCACGAGTTCGCCCGTGGGTACAGCGTGAGGTCGCCGAAGTCGTTGACGTGCTGGACCCAGCCCGCTTCGGCGGTCTCGGTGGGTTCGATGACATCGGAACCCTCGGCGCGTAGGTCGGTCAGGCAGTCGCAAATCCAGTCGACGTGCTGCTCGATGGACACGACCATGTTCGACAACACCGACGGGCTGCCGGGGCCGGTGATCGTGAACAGGTTCGGGAAACCCGCGATCGTCAGACCCAGGTAGGTTTTCGGACCCTCTGCCCATTTGTCGGCCAACGACACGCCATCGCGACCGGCGATGTCGACGGCAACGATGGCGCCCGTCATCGCGTCGAAGCCGGTGGCAAACACGATGACATCGAACTCGAGCGTCTCGTCGCCGCTCCGGATGCCGGTCTCGGTGATGGTCGTGATCGGCTGCTTCCTGAGGTCGATCAGCCGAACGGTCGGCAGGTTGTAGGTCTCGTAGTAATTGGTGTCGAGGCAGGGCCGCTTGGTGCCGAACGGATGGTTCTTCGGGCACAGCGCTTCGGCAACCTCGGGATCCGTCACGATGGTGCGGATCTTGTTCCTGATGAACTCGGCGAGCGTGTCGTTGGCTTCCTCGTTGATCAACAGGTCGTTGAAGACGCCGAGGATCGGGATCAACTCGCCGGCTGCCCACTCGCCTTCGTAGGCGAGCTGGCGTTCCTCCTCACTGACCATCAGCGCGCCCACCTCGCTGATGGGCACCGGCACGCCACCGCGTGACCTCTTGGCTGCCTCGCGATACGCCGGGCGGTCGGCCTCGAGTTCGGCCTTCTTCGTGGCGGGGATCGCGCCGTTGTGCGCGGGGATCGAGAAGTTCGGTGTGCGCTGGAACACCGTCATCTGCGCAGCCTGCTTGGCCATGATCGGGATGGACTGGACCGCTGACGAGCCGGTACCGATGACCGCGACGCGCTTGCCGGTCAGGTCGACACCCTCGTGTGGCCACCTGCTGGTGAAGTAGATCTCGCCGCCGAATCGTTCGACGCCCTCGATGTCCAGGTTCTTTGGCATCGACAGACAGCCGGTTGCCATCACGTAGAAGCGCGACGTCACGTTGGTGCCTCGGTCGGTGGTCAGACGCCACAGTGACGCGCCCTCGTCCCACACTGCCGACTCGATCTTTGTCGAGAACTCGATGTCGCGGCGCAGGTCGTGCTTCTCGGCGACGTGCTGCAGATAGCGCAGGATCTCGGGTTGTGTGGCGTACTTCTCGGACCACTGCCAGTTGGCGTCGAGTTCGGGATCGAACGTGTACGAGTAGTCGAGGCTTGCGATGTCACACCGCGCCCCGGGATAGCGGTTCCAGTACCAGGTACCGCCCACGTCGTCGGCGGTCTCGAACACACGCGTCGAGAAACCCAACTTGCGAAGGCGATGCAGCAGGTACAGCCCGGCAAAACCGGCGCCGACCACGACGACGTCGAAGTCCGTCGCGCCCGACTCATGTGTCCCTGAACCGTTCTGAGCAGCCATGCAACGTTCCCCTTTTCGGTGCGGCACGTGATCACGCCACAATCCCCGCGCGCATTGTCACACGAAGGTCCCCGTCGAGGCGACACGGGTGGGTGGGGGGGGGTGCGCATCGACGAGGTCGACGCCGGACGGGCAGTGACGCCACGACGGCTGCGGCGGCTCAGGTGAGCTTTGACCAGACTCGCTGCAGGGCGGCGATGTCGGTTTCGGTGAGCTTCTTGGCGAAGTGTTCCTGCACCAGTCGACGGTAGGTGATGTTGGCGTCGCGCCATTGCGCACGCCCATCGGCGGTGAGTGACACGGTGACAGCACGACGGTCGTCGGGCTGTGGAGTGTGCTTGCGACGCAGGAAGCCGGCTTCCTCCATGCGATCGAGCCGACGCGAGAAGCTGCTGGGTACTTCGCCCAACACGTCGCACAGTTCGTGTACGCGGATGGAGCCGCCGCCGGCGCGTATGTCGGTGAGCGCGTCGAACCAGCTGAGCGGCAGGTTGTGCTCTTCGATCAACACCTGGTCGAGGCGGCGTTGCAACGCCACCGAGACGGCACCAAATTGACGCCAGAGCGCGATGCGCTCGGCGTCGAGCCGCGGCATCTAGGCGGTGGCCTTGAGCGCAGCGCTGAAGGCGGCGAGTGCGAGGTCGATCTCGCGCTCGTTGACCACCAGCGGCGGCATCCAGCGCAGGGTACGCCCATAGGTGCCGGCATTCATCAAGATGAGGTGACCCTCCTCCAGACAATGCTTGGTGATCGCGCTGACGCGGGCGCCCTCGTCGAACTCGGTACCCACCATCAGGCCCAGCCCACGAACATCGGTGATGGTGCTGTGCTCCTGCTGCAGCTCGCGGATGCCGGCCTGCAGCTGCTCCCCGCGGGCATTCACGTTGGCGAGGAATGCAGGGTCTTCCATGATCTCGATAGTGGCCAGGGCTGCCGCGCAGCCCATTGCGTTGCCGCCGTAGGTGCCGCCGTGGCTGCCGGTGGGCCACTTGTCATCCAGCTCGCGGCGGGTGCCGAGGGCGGCGAAGGGGAAGCCGCTGGCAATGCCCTTCGCCATGCAGATGATGTCGGGCTCGATGCCGTAGTGCTCGACGGCGAACATCTTGCCGGTGCGCCCGAAGCCGGACTGCACTTCGTCGGCGATGAAAAGAATGCCGTGCTGGCGGCAGCGCTCGACGATGCCGTTGATGAACGCGGCTGGCGCTGGGATGTAGCCACCTTCACCGAGCACGGGTTCGAGGATGACGGCTGCCGTTTCCTCTGGCGCCGTCATGCTCTTCAAGAGGTGATCGAACCCGTAGAGCGCCTTCGCAACTTCGGCGTCTTGGTCGGGCGCCATCGGGTCCGGGTAGGGCGCCACGAACACGCCCGAGGGCAACGGCGCGTGGCCGGCGCGGTAGCCGGTCTTGGAAGTGGTCATCGCCATCGCCATGTGGGTGCGGCCGTGGAAGCTGCCGGCGAACACGACGGTGTGCGGTCGCTTGGTTGCCTGCTTGGCCAACTTGATGGCACCCTCGGTGATTTCGGCACCGGAGTTGGCGAAGAAGAACGTGTCGATGTCGCCGGGCGACAGCTCGGCCAGCTTGGCGGCCAGCGGCTCGAGCAGGTCGTGCTTGAACACGTTGACCTGTGCGTGAATAAACCGCTGCGCCTGCGCGCCAATGGCCGCGGCCACCGCCGGGTGCGCATGGCCGGTGGAGTTGACCGCGATGCCGGCAGCAAAGTCGAGGTACTCCTCACCGCTGGTAGTGGTGACCCAACATCCCTGCCCATGCGACACCTGCAAAGGTGTAACGGAGAACCACACGTTCGAGAGATGCGACGACGCTGTCATGCGCCCAGCTTAGAAGATTTGGATGACGGTGCCGTTTGTATCGGATTCGATGAGGGCCAGGCGCACGGCGTTGGAAGTGAGTTGTTCGGCAGCAGATCCGGAAAGGTGGCGTCGCCGGGGATGGGTGGGCTGCAGCGCCACTTGCGTTCGATGCGTGTGGCGTCGTCACCCAAGAAGCGAATCGAGACGACGCGCCGCAGCCCGGAGGTGCCCTGCGATGCGTGCAGCGTGAGCGCGTGGAAGAAGACTGCGTCGCCCGGCTGTAGCTCCCAGCCGAGAATCGGAAACGCATCGCGGTTGGCCTGCACATCAGGCACGTCTTGCAGCGAACCCTCCTCGAACCACCTCGCCTCGCGTTGCATGAAGGTGCGAGGCATCAGCCATGGGCCGAGGTGAGTGCCGGCCACGAACTCGAGTGTGCTCGCACGCGGTACGTGGTCGACCGGCAGCCACATGCTGATGACATCGCGACCGTCGACGTCGTAGTACGGCTGGTCCTGGTGCCACGGTGTGGGCTGGCGGGTGCCGGCCTCCTTCACCAACAGGTGGTCGTGATAGAGGCGCACCGACTCGGAGCCCATCAGCGCCTGTGCGGTGGCGGCAGTTGCCTGCGCCAGTTCGAGGTATGCGGGGAAGCGCTGCCAGTTACAGAAGTCCTCCAGGAAGCGGCCCGGGTCGTTGCTCTGGCTGGCTATTTGTGCCAGTTCGCTGGGCGCGGCACGGTTGGCCTCGACCGCCTCGGTGACGCGCTGCAACAGGTCGCGGGCCACGAGGCCGCGCACGCACACGGCGCCGTCACGAGCGAAGTCAGCGGCGAGATCGGTGAGGTCTGCTGTGCTCATTTGTGAACGTCCATAGGGTTATGCGAGGTGCAAGTGGTCGATGAGAAAAAGTCGCCAGGACCGGTCGATCTCGGATTGATGCTGTGCGTACAACACTTGTGCATGTGCACTTTCCTGCTCGTAGAAGTTTCGCATGACAGGGGTGCCAACGGCTTCGGCGGCATTGACGGTGGCCACCGAGCAGGCGAACGGCACGAGTTGGTCGCCGCCGCTGGCCAACACGGCAATCGGTGCGTCGAAGGCGTCGATCGAGTCGTCGACGTAGTTGCAACCCGACATCGCCAGCACTGCCGAGACCTGAGACGCGGCTGGCGGAGGCGAGCCGGGAATGTTCAACGTTTCGCCGACGTGGATGGCAGTGATTGCCCCGGCGGAGCTTCCCCCAACGGCAACACGCGTCGGGTCGATCCCGTAGGTTGCCGCATGCGCGCGCAGCCAGGAGATCGCCATCGCGGCGTCGTCGCGAGCCCCGAGAATCGCCTTCTCGCAGCGGGCGCGCTCGGCGATCAACTCGTCGCCGGTGTAGTGCCCGGCCTGCACCTGCAGGCAGTGGTTGCCGGGGTCGAGCCGGTAGGAGATCGAGGCGGTGACATACCCGAGCTGTGCGTAGGCCCGCGACTCGGCAGCCATCTGACCTCGGTTACCGCTGAGAAACGCGCCACCGTGTATCCACACGAGCAACGGTCGCCTCGTGGCCACATCGCCGGTAGGTCGATAGAGGTCGAGCTGCAGGGTGACGGGCGTGTTGGTAATGAAGTCGGGAGCTGAGCCGTAGGTGGCGGTGGTGGATGTCGCGCCCGAGAAGACCGGCGTGCGATAGCGCAGCGCGGCGAACGCCAACCGCTGGCCGGTCACTGATGCAGCGGCGGGTTCAGCGAGATTGAGCGCGGCGGGTTGCAGTGAATCGCGTGGAGTTGTGACAGTGCAGCCCGTCAAGTGCAGCAGCCCAAGCATCACGAGTGCGATCGTTCTGCGCCGAGCCATGGGACCAGTGTTATCTGCCTTCGGCCCCCGTCGCTACCGCATCTCGTCGCCGACGAGGGGTTGGGATCGGGTAAGTCGGTGTTCATCTGCGGCCGACGCGGTCGCAGCGGCTCGGTGTCACTCGCGGGCGAGCGAGACCGCCATGTTGGGAAGTTGCACCCATGGCTGCTTGTGCTCGCACCACGCTTCCAATCCGGGCGACACGCCCGACCGGTCGTCAAGCGTCCCCGCTTTCACGGCGAGCACGCCTGCAGGAGCGACGAGGGCCGACACAATCGGCGAGCCGCACTGACCGCAGAAGCGGCGGTGCACGTACACAGCGTCGTTGTTCTCGCCGCGATCCTCAAACGTTGTGAGGGTGCCCGTCACAGTCATCTGCGACTCGAGCACGATGAGATTCACCGAGAACGCTCCGCCGCTTTGCCGCTGGCAGTGATCGCAGTGGCAGACCGCGGTGGCGATGAGTTCGCCGACGATCTCGTACGTGATCTGGCCACAGAGGCATCGTCCGGTCAGCGACATGTCGAAAAAGTATCATCCACAGGTCGACACATCGTCACTTCGAGCTCACCGCCGCCGCGCAGCATCGTGATGGTCTCGCCTAGATGGAGGAGGGGCCGCCGCGCTTGGCGTACTCCGCGCGGTACTCGCGCGCGAGTTCTGTCTGACGAGTCGTGGACAGGAGCTTCCCGGCGAGCTGGAACGTGCCGTTTTCCTCTTCGTCCAAGTGGTCGCGAACTTCGTGCGACAGCTGCTTGGCAAGCTCAGCAAAGTTGGCGGTGGTGGGGTCTACCCCGCGTAGCTCCTCCACCAGCTTCTCGGCTTTGTGATGGTCGGCCAATGCGTGGCGGCTGACGGTGAGACCGGCATCGTTCATCATCAGCGGCACGTAGAGGTGGCGCTCCTCGGCCGTCGCGTGCGCATCAAGCTCGTGGGCGAGCGCGAGGAACGCTGCACGCCGCTTGTCGGGAGAAGTCCGCGCATGCGTCATGGTGCGTGCAAACGCCCGCTGAATCTCGTGGCTCTCGCGCAGGTCCTCGAAGATGGTCATGGCCTTGCTCCTTGGTGTCGACGCGCCGATCAGCCGTCCGTACCCCGCGCCGGGACGAATGAAACATCAGGTACGACTTCTGGCCTGCTCCAAGGCCTTCGTCGCTGCCGACAACTGAGTGACGATGTCACGACAATTGCGGCCCTCGTCCAGGTGTCCCCGGCACGCCCATGATCAATGAGTTGGCCATCGCATCCAGTGATCGCCGGTGGTTTCAGTGGGCGTGGCGGTGGTGAATATCGGGGAGATGTTCGTGACGGTGGCTGAACACCAGGTGCCGATGGTGGCTTCCTCCCAGAACCTCGATGGTGTCGGGC
>JAYUCY010000069.1:0-20497 GCA_043740085.1 Ilumatobacteraceae bacterium | reverse complement strand
GCGCCGAGGCTTTCATGGCGACCACTACGACGTGCCCCAGGAGTACTACGACGAGATGGTGGCGCGCGGGGCGGTGCCCACGCCCAGCCGGGAACTGGTGCGCCGCCTGCGTGCAGCGGGGCTGCGGCGGAGCCCCAGCCAGCGCCGGGCGGCCGACTACTAGTACTGCGATCACGGCTCTACGTCGGGACTGAGAAGCTTCCAACGCTCCGGCTCACCCAACAGGTCGCGTGGGCTCTGGGCGCCGGACGCACCAATGATGTACCACTCGATGAGGGCGACGCCGTGGGACTCGGCGAGTTCGCTGGCCTCCAGCCATCGATCGATGTCGCCGGGTAGAACGCAACCCGTGGGCCGGATAGTGGCCAGCACCATCGCTTCCGCATGGGGCAGGCCCTCCGCAGCGCGGGCGATGCATTCAGCAACGGCGAGTACAGCGTCTGGATCGACCGTGCCCGACACGACAGTGATGACGCTGCCGTTGCCGTGCCGGTCGAGCAGGAACACCAACGTCTCTGGCTCAAGTGGCTGTGATGCGGACAGAAACAGGACGCGCAGCGCGTCGGTACCGCAGTGCACAGGCGCGGGGCGCCGTAGCGGGATGGATGGAACTTCGTGTGCGGGCATGAGGCGACCTCCGGACGTGGTGCCGGCGCCGCGGGAGCGGTGCCGGCAGGACTGTCGTGAACGGGGGGAAGCCGTGAGTGGGACCATACGCAGGGGGTCTCACACAGTTGCCGGAGGCGCCGGTGGCTACGCTGCGACGTCATGGCTGACGTCACCATTTACCACAATCCAAATTGAAACTCCTCCAGCAATGCCGTGAGCATTGCCAAGGAACTCGGCGTGGACGCCGACATTGTGCTGTACATCAAGACCCCGCCTGACGCGGCAACCTTACGCGACATCATCGCCAAGCTGGAAGACCCGGTCACCGACCTCGTGCGACGCGACAGTATGTGGAAGAAGCTAGGTCTCACTGATGCTGACGCGGCAACACCCGAGCAGGTCGTCGAGTTGCTGGTGCGTCACAAGCAACTGCTGCAGCGGCCGCTTGTGGCGACGTCAACAACGGCCATCATTGGCCGCCCCAAAGAGCGCGTGCGCGAACTGCTGTCGCGTTAGCGGCGCCGGCGGTTGCGGCCGCCGATGGCTTGCAGGATCAGTAGCAAGAGCACGGCGCCGAGGGCAGCCACCAAGATGGAGCGCAGGTCGAAGTCGTTGATGCCGTTCTCACCGGCCGCTTGCATCAGCGCGCCGCCGATCAGTGCGCCCAACACGCCGACCGCAACTGTGTAGAGGCAACCGCTCTTTCCGTCGCGGGTGATCCAGCGTGCCAGCAGACCGGCGAACAACCCGACAACGATCCAACCAATGATGTTCATACCGCGCACGCTAGGTCATTGCGCGGTACGGCCAATGACCGACCGAAGTGTGCCATCGGTCGGCCCGCCACGTGTTTGCCACTCAGCTCTGCGATCAGCCGTCCCTCGGCGTAGTGTCCCGAGCCGTGGGGAAACGGGCCAAGGCGCAGCAGCTGCAGACGCCGGGGGCCGGAGGGTGGGCCCTCTTGCGAGCCATGCTCCGCGAGCAACGCACTGGCCTGATGGCGGGCATCGCGGTTGGCTTGCTCTGGAGCGCCGGCAAGGTCACCGTCCCAAAGCTGACCCGCCTCGCCGTCGACCGCGCAGTGTTGGGAAACGGCTCGTTGTGGTTCTGGTCGCTGCTCATCGCGGCAGTGGCGGTGATTGCTGGAGTCTTCACGGCGTGGCGGCGCTGGTTCGCGTTCCGCGAGAGCCGTCTCACTGAGACGAGGCTGCGCGAGCAATTGTTTGCGCACATCCTGCGCCTACACGTCGCGTATCACGACCACACTCAGACGGGTCAGCTGATGAGCCGCGCATCCAGCGATCTACTGCAGGTCCAGGGGTTTGTGGTGATGATTCCCATCACCGCCTCGAACCTGATGATGGTTGCCACGATCGTGGTCATCCTGGTCATTCAGCAGCCGTTCCTGGCGTTGGTCGCGCTGGCACCGCTGCCGTTGTTGAACGTGTTGGCCACCCGCTTCTCGCGTCGGATCCATCCGGCGGTGCTGGCGGTGCAGGCCGAGCAAGCACAGCTGGCCACGGTGGTGGAGGAAGCGGTCAGCGGTGTGCGCGTCATCAAAGGTTTCGGTGCTGAGGGTGTGACCGCCGCGCGCCTGAAAGTGGAGGCCGACGACATTCGCCGCGTGTCGCTGCAATCGGCGCGAGTGCGCAGCACGTTCCTGCCGGCGCTGGACTTGCTGCCCAACCTCGGGCTGATTGCGGTGCTCGCGATCGGTGGTCATCGAGTGCTCAATGGCGAAATGTCGCGCGGCGAGATGCTGGAGTTCATGCAGTACATCGGGCTGCTGATCTTCCCGCTGCGCACCCTGGGTATGACTGTGGCATTTGGCCAGCGGGCTGCCGCTGCGCTGCTGCGAGTGAACGAGGTGCTGTCAACGGTGCCGGCCGTTAGAGATGCGGAAGAGCCGGTGTCACTGCCCGCCGGCGATCGTCTCGGTGAGGTCTCGTTCCGGCATGTCAGCTTCGGCTACGACCTCGATAATCAGGTGCTGCGCGACTTCGACCTGCGCATTCCGGCGGGTGCGTCAGTGGCGGTGGTAGGTGCCACGGGTAGTGGCAAGTCGACCTTGGCCCGACTGCTGGTGAGATTCTACGACGTCGATGAGGGGGGCCTCACGATCGACGGCGTGGACGTGCGCAACCTCACGCTGGCCGAGCTGCGCCACGCAGTTGCGATCGTCTTCGAGGACACCTTCCTGTTTCACGACACCGTTGCGGCGAACATCGCGTTCTCCCGCCCGGATGCCTCGCTGGCCGATGTCGAGGCTGCAGCCGCGCTGGCCGGAGCGAGCGAGTTCATCGTGCGTCTTCCTGGGGGGTACGACACGCTGCTGGGCGAGCGCGGCTTCTCGCTCAGCGGTGGTCAACGGCAGCGAGTCGCGCTGGCGCGAGCCATTCTTGCCAACCCACGCGTGTTGGTGCTCGACGATGCCACCAGCGCCGTCGACCCCTCCAAGGAGCACGAGATTCGCGAAGCGATGACGACCGTGATGGAGGGTCGTACGACGATTGTGATTGCCCACCGGCCGGGCACGATCGCACTTGCCGACACCGTGGTGTTGCTCGACGAAGGCCGCGTGGCTGCCACTGGAACGCACGACGATCTGCTGGCCACCAGCGAGCGCTACCGCGCCGTGCTGGCAGCGCTCGCCGAACTGGACGAAGAGATCGATGTCGATGCAGCGCCGATCGCGGAGGTGAGCTGAACATGTGGGCCTCCGGTGGCGTCAGCGACGAAGACAAACTGGACCGCGCCGAGACGGGGCGCGTCCTGCGCCGTTCGCTGCAGTTCGCACAGCCGTATCGGCGAACCATCTGGTGGGCGGTCGTACTGGTCTCGGTGTCCGCGCTCTGCACCGTCGCTGGGCCCGTGTTCGTCAAGACCGGGCTTGATCATGGCATCAAAAATTCCGATGCAACCGCGCTCAACTGGTCGGTCGCCGGCTTCGTACTCACCGTGATCATCGGTTACTTCGTTGCTCGCGCGCAGCAATTGGCCATCAACCGTGCGGGTGAGGGGTTCCTCCGCGATCTACGCGTTGCGGTGTTCGATCGCCTGCAAGCACAGTCGATGGCCTTCTTCGACCGCAACAAGGCCGGCGTGCTGGTGGCTCGTATGACGGCCGACATCGAAAGCATGGGCGAGCTGATCCAGTGGGGTCTGCTGCAGTTCGTCGGGGCTGCGTTGCTGCTGCTGCTCACGCTGATTTTGATGACTGCACTCAGCTGGCAGATGACGTTGGTCGTGATCGTGTTCGTCGCTCCGGTGCTTGGTCTTGCGTCCATCCGCTTCCAACGCCTCTCTAACGTGGCTTACCTCGACGTGCGCGAACGGGTGGGGAGCAACCTGTCGAACCTGCAGGAGGGCATCACCGGCGTTCGAGTCATTCAGGCCTACGGTCGTGACGCGGAG
Source organism: Ilumatobacteraceae bacterium (assembly GCA_043740085.1). GTDB lineage: Bacteria > Actinomycetota > Acidimicrobiia > Acidimicrobiales > Ilumatobacteraceae > UBA668. Next base: position 16,474 of record JAYUCY010000069.1, on the reverse strand, counting down.
ACCCAGCGCCGTTTCGTCGTCTCCAACCGGGCGCTCTACGGCAGCCATTTGCGCAGTGTGAAGATCAGCACCTGGTACTTCGGGCTGGTCGAGTGGTCGGGCATCGTGTCGATCGCGCTCGTCGTCGGCGTCGGTGGCGCACTGGTGCATCGCGGCTCGGTCGGCTTTGGAACCGTGGCGGCGTTCATCCTGCTGCTGGCCAACCTGTTCGACCCAGTGCAGCAGCTCTCGCAGCTCTACAACACCGTCCAAAGCGCAGCCGCCTCGCTGCACAAGCTGTACACACTGATGGACACCGTGCCCGATGTTGCCGAGCACCCCAAAGCAGCGTCGCTGCCGGCGACGGGTGTCTTGGAAGCGCACCACATCACGTTTGCGTATGAGGGCAGCGAGCGTCCGGCACTCAGCGAGGTCAACCTGACGGTCGCCCCCGGCGAACGGCTGGCGCTGGTCGGCCCCACCGGCGCCGGCAAGAGCACCCTTGCGAAATTGCTCAGCAGGCTCTACGACCCCACCAGTGGCTACGTCACCTTTGGCGAGATCGACCTTCGAGTTGCCTCGCTGCAATCGCTGCGCGAGCGAGTGGTGGTGGTGCCGCAGGAGGGCTTCCTCTTCGGCGGCACGATCCGAGAGAACGTGCGCATTGCGCGCCCCGCTGCAACGGACGACGAGGTGGCCTCGGCGTTGAGAGCAATCGGAGTGTTGGAGCGATTCCAAGAGTTCCCCGACGGTCTCGAGACCGAGGTCCGCGAGCGCGGGTCGCGGCTGTCGGCCGGCGAGCGTCAGCTGGTGTCGCTGGCGCGCGCTGCCCTCGTGGACCCGGCCGTGTTGGTACTTGATGAGGCCACCAGCAACCTCGACCCGGGTACCGAGGCCGTGGTGGAGAAGGCGTTGGAGCGGCTGATGGAGGGGCGCACCGTCATCGTGGTGGCGCATCGCCTGAGCACCGTTCGTCGAGCAGACAGAATCGCGGTCATCGATCATGCACACCTGGTCGAGCTGGGCACACACGACGAGCTCGTTTCCCGTGGCGGGCGTTACGCGGCGCTGGCCGATGCCTGGGCGCGGTCGCAGCCGACGGCAGAAGGTGCCGGCGGCCGCTAGTTGCATACCCCACCGTTCGGCGCGGTCGAAGGCCAGGGTGAGCTCGAGAGTGCCGTTGTCCTCCGTCGTGATCGTTGCGACCGACGGGTTCGACATACGAGAGACGGCGAAGACAACCGGGATCTGGCCCAGCACGCCGACTCGACCGTTGGCGAGAGGTGCTCAGCGGATGGTGAGAAGGCGGGTGACGACGAGGTCGGCCTGGTTGGACGACTCTCCGTCGCCGGTGACTGCCGACAAGAACTCGTCACGAGCGATGGTCCGCGCCGTGACGTCGCTGATGGCCGTGACTGTTGCGGTTCGTGGAATGTCGCGTAGCAGTGCGATCTCGCCGAATGAGTCGCCGACGGACAGTGTTCGTACGAAGCCGCCGCGAATGGTGACCTCGACTGTGCCTGACTCAATGATGAAGAACTGATCGCCCGCGTCTCCCTCGCGCAGCACCGTCTGGCCACTCGGAACGCTCACTGTCACTGAACGCCGTGCGAGGCGTTCCAGCACGTTGTCTGAAAGTGGACCAAGCATGGCGACGCCCCGGATCAGGTCCAGGCCGGCTGGCGCAAGGGCAACCTTGTCAATGCGTCGCAGGCCAGGGATTCCGAGTACCACAACCACGCTCACACCGGCACCGATCACGACAAGGCCGCTCCGCAACCCGATGGTGGAAATCAGAATCGGCATCAGCAGGGCGCCGAGCGCCATCCCGCCAACGACAGCGCTTTCCATCGCACCGAACACTCTTCCCATGACTTCGTCGGGAACGAGACGCTGAAGGATCGTGTAGGCATTCACATCGACGACCGAATTGGCGATACCGATGATGGCCATTGCGATGAGTGTCGAAGGCAACGTCGGCCATGCGGCGATGAGAAAGAGCGGCGTTGCCCACAGTATGATCCCGAGCCCAAAGTCGCGGGCAAGGCTTCCGCGCTGCGCCAGCATCAGTGCGACAAATCCGCCAAGAAGGCCTCCAACACCGAGCGCGGAATCGAGCAGGCCCACGCCACCATTCCCGAGATCGAGAAGATCCAGCGCAATTGCCACACCGAACACGACGGAGGCACCAGCGACGACGGTTTGTGCAACACAGAGGCCGATGAGCAAGCGAATGTCGCGGTTGGTGAAGATCTCTCGGAAGCCGTCCCCTACACCGGCGAACAGCGAAGGCCGTTCGTCGGTGGATGGCTCCGATATCGGGGCATTGATGTCAGTGAGGTCGACCGGTGCCGTGGCGATCACCGATCGCAAGCCCACCACGAGCAGCGCCGACCACACAAACGTCGCAGCGTTGAACACATAGACCGTCGCGATATCGGCTACCGACAACAGCGACCCACCGATCGCCGGGCCGACAAAGAACCCGATGCTTTCGATGGTGCTCGATGCGACGTTGGCTGCGGTGAGCTCACCGGGATGGTTTGCCAATGATGGCATCAAGGCAGCCAGTGCCGGACGGAACGCGGTGCCGACGATTGAGGTAACAACTGCAAGGGCATAGACCGCGAGCGGGGGACCGTCGAACTCGATGAGCAGGGCAGCGGTGAGTACCAACACGACCCGCACGCCATCGGCAGCGATCATCACCCGCTTGCGGTCGAACTTGTCGGCAAGCAGTGCGGCAAAGGGCGCCAGGACCGCCATTGAGACGAAACGCACCACCCCCAAGAGTCCGACGACGGCGACACCACCCTGGCGATATGCGTACACCGAGGCGGCGACTCCGTACGCCCAGTCGCCGATCACCGAACCCGCAAACGCGAGATTCAGGCGGCGGAGATTTCGATTGCGGAACACGTTGCTCAGCGCAGTTCTCGACTCGCGTAGCGACTCCTGGATTTCACTCACGTACGCGCCTCGCGACTCACTTGGTGACGGAGCCGGGGGTAATGGCCATGGCGGCAAGAATGGTCTTCACCTGGAAGGTTGTGAGACCGGGGTGTTTGGCAAGCAGGAGTGCAATCACGCCCGCGACGTGTGGAGCGGCGAAACTGTTGCCCGTGGCGGTGATGGACGAGCCATCGGCCCACGCCACATCGACGTCAACGCCACGTGCTGCCCACTCGGCCGGGCCCGCTGCGTTGTAGCGCACCTCGTATGGGTCGTCGCTACGGATTGATGCCGTGGAGAACACCGACGAAAACTCGCTGGGGACGGTGGTCTTGGGCTCGTTGGCCATTGCGGATACCAACATGACGTGCGCGAAGGCGGCTGCGTCCGTGAGTTCGTGAAACATCGGGATATGAGCCTCGTTCGACGTGGACAGGCTGAGGTTGACGACGTTCATGCCGTTCTCGATAGCCCATTCCAGGCCGGTCGCGAAGACCCAAGCCTTTCCCGTCAGTCGCTCACCCAGCACCCGAACACTGTAGATCGACACGTCGGGCGCGACCGAGCGAATGATTCCAGCGCACGCTGTGCCGTGGCCGTACAGGTCTGTGTGCGGACCCTCAATGACGCGGAAACCATCGGGTTCGCTGTCATCTGGTTCGATGATGACGGCACCCTCCACTGAACCAACGGCCGGATGGCTGGCATCGATGCCGCTGTCGATGATGGCGACCTTGATGCCGGCGCCGGTGCTGCCGCCGATGGCCCACTCGCGGTTGATAGGCCCATCAAGAACGAATTGAGGAACGGGAGGAAGGCGACCAAGCTCGAACGCGTCAGACCACGCCGGAAGCGGATCGCTCATCGGCGGAACCGGCGCACAACCGCCCGCTGCTGGGAGTTGGCTGCATGGGCGGTGAACTGGGCCACGATCCGTGTTGCAGCTGCCCGATCCTCGGTGCCCATCGTGCCCAACTCGACGTACAACGCCGCCAACTCTGTGAGATCGGCGGACGCCCCGCTCGATTCCGCAGCGGCCGAGCGCAAGACATCGGCGAGGCCCGCGGACGAAGTGTGCGAAGCGAGCGCGTGGGCGACGGCCCGGCCAAGAGTTGCAGTGTTGGTGGCGCGGCGCAGCACGTGTGCGGCGAGGTCTGCAAAACCGGCGGCAATGGTGAGGTCGGCGCGCTCTGGATCGAGCACTGTGAGGACGCCCAGGGTCTCGTCACCGGAGCGAATAGGGACAGCCATCAGCGCGGTCGGGATGTACCCCGTGGCCTCGGCGACATCGTGCGCGAATCGGACGTCTCGGCGCACATCAGATACTGAAAGCCCCTGCCCCGAACCAGCGACGAACCCCGCGATGCCTCTGCCCGACGAGAGTCGGGTGCCGACTATTTCGTCGGCGCCGGCGCCGGCGGCGGCGACATAGCGCAGCTCGCCGATCCCTTCGTCGAGCACTGACACCGAGCATGCGGCACCGGCCGTGGAGAGTCGGGCGAGGCCGCACAGTGCAGTAAGGCTGGCCACCTCATCCTCGGAGAACAAAGCCGGACCCAGTTCGTCGAAAAGTGTCACGAGGTCTGTGAACTCGTCCATTCTTGATCAGCTCATTTCTGGAGTGGTAGCGAAGTATCGCGCACCAATCGAACGGCGCGTCTCAGACGCGATACCGGCGCCACCCGGGGAGGGGCGGCGCCGGAATCGCAGCGTCACGTCGGTGTTGCCAGCGAAATCGGTTCGTGCCAGCGGTATGCGGTAGCGGGTCAGTGATGTTGCTCAGTGGTTGCGCTTGCCGATGTGGCCCTCGGTGTCGTCGTCTGCTTCTGAGACGTGGTTGCGCTTGCCGATGTGGCCTTCGGTGTCGTCGTCGCCGGCCGCCGGAGTTGCGTCGGCTTCGGTGTCGGGAGTGATCTCGTCGTTCATGGTGGTTCCTCTCAGCGGTGTCGGCGGGTGGTCGCCGACACCGTCATCATGCTCTCATGGATCACCAGTGTCTGTTGCCGGGCCGACGGATGGAGTGTTCGCTCGCGCACACACACGGACGCACCACCTCGGGCGGTGGTCACCGCGCGCTGCGAGCTAGGGCGGCCCGGTCGATGACCTCGATGTGGCCACGCGCGAGCTCGACGATGCCCGCAGCCACCAGCTCCTGCAGCACGCGGTTGGCTGTCGGACGAGTAGTTCCAGCCATCGATGCCAGATCGGCCTGCGTTACCGGAACGATCACACGCCCAACCCCCGCGACCACCTCAAAGAGATCGGCCAGTTCGTGAAGTCGGCGGGCGACACGTGTGTCGGCGCTCGCGTACAGCGCCTCGAGCAAGCGCGAGCTGAGTCGGCGGACCTGCGCGGCCAGCACGGCGACCAGTAGTCGGTCGACCCGGGGGTCAGAGCGCCGCAGCTCCTCGAAGTGTTGATAGCCGAGTGTGATCGTCTCGACGTCGTCGACAGCAACGGCGCTGGCGGTGCGCACCGAATCGGGCGACAGCAGCGCCTGTTCGCCGAAGAAGTCATCCGGCCCCAGGACCGTCAAGGTGACGGCCTCGCCCATTGGTGTCGTGATTCTGATCGCGACGAACCCCTTCGTCAGCAGGTGCAACGTGCTTCCTGGGTCACCCTCGTGAAAAATGGTGTCGCCCTTGTGATAGCGCCGCCGCGTGGTGCGTAGGAGCACAGCCCGGCGCTGCTCGGGCTCTAGCCCGGCAAGGAACTGGTTGTCCATCGTCGTCCCCCTTTGCAACGTCGTGCTGCCGGGTGGGCTGGGCACCCAGCACACCTGACGAAATACGTTACGGTCAGAAGGGGAAGTGAGGCGGGATGCCTGAGACGGACGAGGTTCTCGTCGAGAACCGACGATTGACGGCTGAGGTCGAGCAGCGCGCGGCGGAGCTGGCGGTCATCAGCAGCGTGCAACTGGCGCTGGCCGCGGAACTGAACATGCAGGGCATCTACGACGCCGTCGGCGACAAGATCCGCGAAATCTTCAATGGCGCGGATCTGAACATCCGCATTCTCAACCCGAATACCGGGCTTGTCGAGTTCCCCTACATGTACGAAAAGGGCGTCAGGGTCACCATCGACCCGCTGTCGGTGGGGGGCATGACGGCCCACTTGATCAGCACTGGCACCACGCTGGTGATCAACGAGGACTTCCAAAGGGAAGGGACGAAGCTCGGCGGTGCAGCCATCCCCGGCACTGCGTCGGACATGAAGTCGGCGGTGTGGGCGCCACTGGCGTGGGCCGGCCAGATGCGCGGCATCGTCAACATCAACGACTTCGAGCGCGAGCATGCGTTCGGGCCGTCTGAGGTTCGCTTGGTGGAGACGTTGGCGGGGGCGATGAGCGCGGCGTTGCAGAACGCGCAGTTGTTCGCGGAGACGCAGCGGTTGTTGGCCGACAGCGAGCAGCGTGCTGCGGAGTTGGCGGTGATCAACAGCATTCAGGAGGGCATGGCTGCTGCGCTCGAGTTTCAGGCGATTGTCGACCTGGTCGGCGACAAGCTGCGCGAGGTGTTACAAACCGACGACCTGGGCATTGTCTGGTACGACGAGACCACCAACCTGTTGCACTACCTGTACTTGGTCGAGCACGGCCAACGACTGGGCGTTTCACCCCAGGCGCCCAATCCGGATGGTCTGTTCGAAACGGTGCGGCAGACCCGCCAGGCGTATGTGTTGAACAGTCTCGCCGAGATGAAAACCGCCGGACAGTATCCGATACCCGGCACCGATCAGAGCCTGTCGTTGCTCAGTATGCCGATCATCGGTAGCGACCGTGTGCTGGGTGTGATCAGCCTGGAGGATTACGACCGCGAGGGCGCGTACGGCGAGTCGGAGGTGCGGCTGCTGAGCACGGTGGCGGCGAGCATGGGTGTGGCGTTGGAGAATGCCCGCCTGTTCGACGAGACGCAGCGGTTGTTCAAGGAGAGTGAGCAGCGCGCGGCGGAGTTGGCGGTGATCAACAGTGTGCAGCAGGCGTTGGCCGCGGAACTGAACATGCAGGGCATCTACGACGCCGTCGGCGACAAGATCCGCGAGATCTTCCAGAACGGCGACCTCGACATCCGCATCATCAATCCGCACACCGGCCTCCTCGAGTTCCCTTACATCTACGACCAGGGCGAGCGGATCTTCGTCGATCCGGTGCCGGTCGGCGGACCTTCGCGACACGTCATGAACACACGCGAGACGCTGTTGGTCAACGAGGACGTCGCCGGGTTCATGGTGAGAACCGGTGCAGTGCTGGTTCCGGGCACCGAGATGGAGAAGTCTGCGGTGTACGTACCACTCATGTGGGGGGACGAAGCGCGTGGCCTGGTCAGCATCAGCGACTACCAAAGCGAACAGGCGTTCAGCCCTTCCGATGTGCGCTTGTTGGAAACGCTCGCGGCAACGATGAGTGTGGCACTGCAGAATGCGCAGTTGTTCGGCGAGATCCAGCGCCGCACTCGCGAAAGTGCTGCGCTGGCAGAGGTGGGCCGGGACATATCGGCCACCCTCGATGTGGCTGTGGTGATGGAGCGCATCGCCCACCACGCGAAGGAACTGCTGGGTGCCGACACCAGCGCCATCTTCGTGCCGGTCGAGGGAACCACCCAGTACCGCGCAACCGTGGTCCTCGGCGTCGACGCAGAGGCGATCGCCGCCGACGCGCTCGAGGCCGGAGTGGGCATCATCGGCGAACTGGTCACCAGTGGGCGGGCCGAGATGATCAACGACACCGGGCTCGACCCACGCGCCATCCAGATCACCGGCACCGCCGTCCTCGAACAGGAGCGGCTGATGGTGGCGCCGCTGCTCGCGGGGGCATCGGTCAAGGGCGCCATTGCTGTGTGGCGGTCGGGTGGAACGCCGTTCCTCCCCAGCGACCTCGAGTTCCTCGTCGGTCTCTCACTGCAGGCGGCCGTCGCCATCGAGAACGCCCGCCTGTTCGCCGAGTCGCAGCAGCGAGCGGCCGAGCTCGACACGGTCAACACCGTCTCGCAGCAACTCTCCGGCAAGCTCGACGTGAGCGCGCTGATCGCGCTCGTCGGCGAGCAGATCACCCACGTGTTCAAAGCTGACATCGCTTACGTCGCGCTGCTCGACCGCGAGAGAGGCATCATCGACTTCCCCTATCAGCACGGCGAGGACAACGAGTCGAGGGCTTTCGGCGACGGGCTCACCAGCCAGATCATCAGAACCGGCGAGGCGCTCATCCTGAACTCCGACGTGAACCGGCGGACGGTGGAGATGGGTGCCACCATCGTGGGCAGGGAATCTCTTTCCTACCTGGGCGTGCCGATCGTGGTGGATGGGCAGAGCGAGGGGGTGATCAGCGTGCAGAGCACCACTCGCGAGGGTGTGTACGCCGCCGACGACGAGCGCCTGCTGGCCACCATCGCCGCCAACGTGGGCGTCGCCCTGCGCAACGCTCGGCTCTACGCCGAAGCGCAGGAAGCGCGCGCCGCGGCAGAGGGTGCCAACGAGGCGAAGAGCTCGTTCCTCGCAACGATGAGCCACGAGATCCGTACTCCGATGAACGCGGTGATCGGGATGAGCGGGCTGCTGCTCGATACCGCACTCAACGCCGAGCAGCGCGACTTCGCCACCACCATTCGCGACTCGGGCCATTCGCTGCTGACGATCATCAACGACATCCTCGACTTCTCCAAGATCGAAGCCGGTCGCATGGATGTGGAGTCGCAGCCATTCGACCTTCGCGAGTGCGTGGAGTCCGCGATCGACTTGGTGAACGCTCGTGCGGTGGAGAAGCATCTCGACCTGGCCTACCTGTTCGAGGGCGACGTGCCCCGCGGCGTCGAGGGCGACGTCACCCGCGTGCGCCAGATCTTGCTCAATCTGATGTCGAACGCGGTGAAGTTCACCGAGAGCGGCGAGGTGGTGCTGACTGTGTCGTGCGGTGGCGCTGTCGATGGCGAGGTGGTGCTCGACTTCTCCATCCGCGACACCGGCATCGGGTTGTCAGAGGTGGGCATGGGTCGGCTGTTCCAGTCGTTCTCGCAGGCCGACTCGACCACCACCCGCAAGTACGGTGGAACTGGTTTGGGCCTGGCCATCAGTAAGCGACTGGCCGAGCTGATGGGTGGCAACATGTGGGCCGAGAGCGAAGGTCTCGGCCACGGCTCGACCTTCAAGTTCACCATCATCGCGCCCACTGCCGAGATCACTTCGGAGAACCTTCGCGACTACGCCGGTGCCCAGCGCGAACTGAAGGACCACCGAGTACTGATCGTTGATGACAACGCGACGAACCGCAAGGTGCTCAGCCTGCAGACGGCGAAGTGGGGTATGACCTCCCGCGAGACGGAGTTCCCAGCGGAGGCGTTGCGCTGGATCGAAGCGGGGGAGGTCTTCGACATGGCCATTCTCGACATGCACATGCCCGAGATGGATGGCGCCGAGCTCGCCGAACGCATCCGGGCGGTGCAACCCACGCTGCCGCTGGTGCTGTTCACATCGCTGGCTGGCCGCGAGACGGGCACCCCCGAACTGTTCAACGCATACCTCACCAAGCCCGCCCGCCAGTCGCAGATGTTCGACACGCTGGTGACGGTGCTCGGCGATGGTGTCACCGCGGCCCCCGCGGCACCGGCGAAGCCGACCTTCGACCCCGAAATGGCGGCCCGGCACCCGCTGCGGATCCTGTTGGCTGAAGACAACGTCGTGAATCAGAAGCTGGCACTGCGCCTGCTGCAGCAGATGGGGTACCGGGCCGATCTGGCATCAAACGGCATCGAAGCCATCGAGTCGGTGGCGCGTCAAATCTACGACGTGATCCTGATGGATGTTCAGATGCCGGAGATGGACGGCCTCGAGGCGACGCGGCAGATAGTTGCCACCTGGCCCGGCAGCCGGCCGCGCATCGTTGCGATGACCGCGAACGCCATGCAGGGCGACCGTGAGATGTGCCTGGCCGCAGGTATGGACGACTACGTCACGAAGCCGATCCGCGTCGATGCGCTCGTCGAGGCGCTTTACGCCGTACAGCACCGTCAGGGGAACTGAAATGGAACCGTTCGCGATCGATCTCGCCACCTTGGGCGAACTTCGAGAGGCGGTGGGTGACGAGTTCGCGTTCGAACTGGTCGACACATTCATGGAGGAAACCCCCGGGATCATTTCCGAGATGCGCACAGCGCTGGCAACCGCCGACGCCGACGGGTATCGACGTGCCGCTCACTCGCTGAAGGCCAACGGGAGGACGTTCGGGGCACTCGGGTTTGCAGACTTGGCACGCAATGCCGAGCTCGAGGGGTTTGTCGGCGACTCGGCAATCAATGAAAGAGTGATTGATGCGATCGACGCGGCCTACGCGGCTGCGGCAGCTGAGCTCAAGGGCCTGCCCCGTGGTTGAGACCGGCTCGCTGCTGCTCGTGGTCGACGACAACAAGGTCAATCGCTTGCTATTGGCCCGCAGTCTGGAGACTCAGGGGCATCGCGTGGAACTGGCCGAAAACGGCAGGGTGGCATTGGAAATGCTGCGCGGCAAGCCGTTCGACCTGATGCTGCTCGACATCGAGATGCCGGAAATGGATGGGTTCCAGGTGCTCGAGGTGATGAAAGCCGACTCGCAGTTATGTGAGGTGCCGGTGATTGTGACCTCTGCGGTGGAAGGCCTGGGGAACGTGGTTCGCTGTATCGAACTGGGCGCCGAGGACTATCTCGGTAAGCCGGTGAACGCGGTGCTGTTGAAGGCCCGCATTGGGTCGGCCCTGGTCAAGAAGCAACTGCGCGATCAGCAGAAGGCGATGGTGCGTCGCTTTGCCACCTCCGAGGTCGCCGACGACATGCAGCAGTCCGGGTTCGCGCTCGGCGGCAGGCATGTACGTGCCACCGTCATGTTCTCCGACATCCGCGGGTTCACGTCGCTGGTCGAGTCGCAAACGCCCGACGAGACCATCGAGCTGCTCAACAACTACTACGCCCTCATGTTCGAAGCCATCACGGGGCATGGTGGCGTCGTCAACCAGATGGTTGGCGACGGCTTGATGGCTGTGTTCGGCGCCCCGCTGCCGCTGGTCGACTCCAGCGCCGCGGCCGTGCGCGCCGCACTCGAGATGATCGAGATGGTCGAGTTGCTCAGTATCGACCGGGTGGCCCAAGGGTGGCCAGCGCTGCACATCGGCATCGGTATCGCCACCGGTGAGATGGTCGCCGGCTACACGGGTACCCAACATCGGGCCACCTACACGTGTGTCGGCGACACCGTCAATCGTGCGGCCCGGCTGGAGGCTTATACGAAGGACGCCCAACGGTGGGTTCTGGTCGACGGCGCCGCACGCGACGAGTTGGGCGATGAGTTCGCGCTGACATCGTTGGGCGAGCAGATGTTGAAGGGCAAGTCGGAATCGATACGCGTGTTCGCCGTTGGCAACTGACGAATCCGGGTGGTGATGTCCGAGCGCGAGTCGGGAGACAGGGTGCCGGTGCGCAAGACTTCGAACATGACTGCAACTGTGCTGATCGCCCGCACCACTCCCAAGACCGTCGATGCCGTGGCCGTGCCCGTCGGCACCACCGGCACCGTCCCACGTTCGCTGGGGCTCAACCGCGCTGCGCTCGCGGCCGTTGGGTTCGACGGCAAGCTCGGCCAGACACTCGTTGTCCCCTCCGGCACCGGGCCTGCACAGATTGCCATCGGTATCGGTGGCCCCGGCGAGCTGACCGTGGAGACGCTGCGCAACGCCGCGGGCGCGATCGTGCGCGCCGCCGGCAAGCGGGCGGTAGTTGCCACCAGCCTGGCCGATCTCGACGGCGTTGACGCGGCAAAGGCTGCGCAGGCCGTGGTGGAAGGCGGCCTGTTGGCCGGCTACCGCTTTGCCGGCATCAAGAAGGAGGCGAACAAGGGTGCGCTCACGCAGCTCGTACTCGTGGTCGGCGAGAAGCGGGCCAACGGTGCCCGCATCGGTAGTGAGCGCGGTCGGGCAACGGCCGCGGCCACGGTGTTGGCCCGCGATCTGGCCAACCTTCCGCCCGCCTACATGACCGCACGGCACATGGCGGAGAAGGCTGTCGAAGTCGCCCACGCGACCGGCCTGACGGTGGAGGTGTTCAACCGCGACCAGCTCGCCGAGATGGGCTGCGGCGGCATGCTGGGTGTCAATGCCGGCAGCGTCGAGCCGCCGCGCATGGTGCGCCTCACCTACACGCCGCGCAACGCGGTCGGCCACGTCGCGCTGGTGGGCAAGGGCGTGATGTACGACTCGGGCGGCCTCAGCCTGAAGCCCAGCGATGGCCAGATCGCAATGAAGATGGACATGAGCGGCGCAGCTGCCGTACTGGCTGCAATGGGCGCGCTGAAGGCGCTGAAGTGCAAGGTGAAGGTCACTGGCTATCTGATGTGCACTGACAACATGCCTGGCGGCAACGCCGTCAAGCTCGGCGACGTACTCACGTTCCGCAACGGCAAGACCGCCGAGATCCACAACACCGACGCTGAAGGCCGACTGGTACTGGCCGACGGCCTCTCGCTGGCGGTGGAGGACGGGCCGGACGCGATCGTCGACATCGCCACCCTCACGGGTGCGTGCATGGTTGCGCTGGGCACGAAAGTCGCTGGCGTCATCGGCAACAACCAGTCCGTGATCGACAAGCTGCGCACCGCCAGCGCAGCCACCGACGAGCAGATCTGGCAGCTGCCGTTGGAGAAGGCCTACCGCAAGCAGCTGGACAGCAACGTCGCCGACATGCGCAACATCGGCGGCCCCCCCGGCGGCGCAATCACCGCCGCGTTGTTCCTCCACGAGTTCGTTGCGGACGTGCCGTGGGCGCACCTCGACATCGCTGGGCCGATGGCCGTCGATGGTGACGATGGCTGGCTGAGCAAGGGTGCCACCGGATTCGGCGCCCGCCTGCTCATCGAGTTTGCGACCAACTTCGTCAAGTAGCCAATCGTTCAGTGGCCAGCGCGCCCGTTCTGCGGGTGGTGGCGAACGTCGTCGCCTCCACTGCTGCGGCGGGCGAGACGCCGACAGCGAGCAGCTGACGCTCCACAAGTTCAGGTTCGTCGCCGGCCGCAACCATCGCCGCCGCGAGCGCGCACCCACGTTCGAGATCATTGAGGGTGAACTCACGGACCTGCCATTGCGAATGCATTGCCTGGAGTTGCGGCGGCATCCGCGACAGGTGCCTGGCAGCGACGGGAGGAACCTTGCGGCGCACCGCCAGCCCGCCGCCGGGCATGGACTGCGACATACCGAACAGTTGGCAGCGGTGCAACGCGCGGGCGAAGGAGTTCGACGTCCCAGTCGAATACGAGAGACCCAACATCCCAGCGGTCTCGGCAAGGTCGAGTTCGTAACCGAGCGGGTAGCGGTCCAGACCGGTCACCAACCGACGAAGGGTCCAGGTAGCGGTGGGTCCGAGGACGTTGAGCCAGAACAGTTCGACGTAATTCGACCTGACGTCGAAACCCACGGCGTCGACAATCGGGTCATGCCACGGCACGACCATGACGGTGACAGGTTCGGTGTTGCGGACAAACGGTTCGACGGACATGAGCGGTTCGATGGACATGACGACCCCCGATGGGTGAGGTGAAGAGTGGGAGAAGCCGCTCACCTCTACTGGGCATGGCGAGATGGCCGAATCGGCAAGACTTCCGCGAGAATGCGCTCATGTCTGATCTGGAGCGGGCCACGGAATGGGTGCGGGCGGCGCAGCGAATTGTTGTGCTCAGCGGCGCGGGGCTGTCCACCGACTCGGGCATCCCGGACTTTCGCGGGCCCAACGGGTTGTGGAAGCGAGACCCTGCGGCAGAGAAGGCATCGACCCTGCAGCACTACCTGGCTGACTCCGAGTTGCGAAAGCGAGCATGGCAAAACCGGCTCGCCGCACCGGCGTTTACGGCTGAGCCAAACGCTGGCCACTACGCACTGGTGCGGCTGGAGCAGCGCGGCCACCTCTCGGCGATTGTCACGCAGAACATCGACGGGTTGCACCAGGCGGCGGGTAGCGATCCCGACCTCGTGATCGAAGTGCATGGCACCGTTCACTGGTCGCGTTGCTGGGGTTGCAACGATCGACGGCCGATGTCGCAAATGCTCGACCGCGTGCGGGCCGGCGAGGCCGACCCCCCGTGCGAGATCTGTGGCGGGGTCATCAAGAGCGACACCATCCTGTTCGGTCAGAACCTTGTGCCGCACGTCATCGAAGCCGCCATGGTGGCCGCCGAGCGCAGCGATCTCGTCCTTGCAGTCGGTTCCAGCCTGTCGGTGTTTCCAGCCGCCAACGTGGTGCCCCGCGCCAAGTCCGCCGGTGCGCGTGTCGTCATCGCCAACGGCGAACCAACGAAGATGGATCGCTTCGCCGACGTCGTCCTCATTGGCTCCCTGTCCGAGCTTCTTCCCGCACTTTGTAGTTCGAACTGACGCGCAGTTGATTCCGTGAGCTGCCTCACAGTCCCAAAACCGCGTCACTTCGAGGCTGTGGCCAGTGGCCGCGACGAATCCCGACTGATCCGGTAGCATTTTGGTTATGGCTACCTTCCGCGACCTACTCAGCGCTGCCAAAGCTGAGATCACCGAAATTGACACCGCGACCGCCGCTGAGCACATTGCTCAGGGTGCACTCGTGCTCGATGTGCGCGAGCCCGACGAGTACGACCAGGGTGCGCTGCCCAATGCAATCCACCTTCCCCGTGGCCATCTCGAGGCACAGATCGAAGGCAAGTTGCTGGACAAGAGCGCGCAGGTGGTCGTGTATTGCGCCGGCGGCGTGCGCAGCGCATTCGCGGCCAAGACCCTGGGCGACCTGGGGTACACCGACGTGCTGTCGGTGGCCGGCGGCTTTGGCAAGTGGAAGGATGAAGGCCGTCCGTGGAAGACGCCCGTCACGCTCACCGCTGAACAGCGCAACCGCTACCAGCGCCACCTGCTGCTGCCCGAAGTCGGCGTCTCCGGCCAGGCGAAGTTGCTGGAGAGCAAGGTGCTGATGCTGGGTGCCGGCGGCCTCGGTTCTCCGTCGGCGATGTACCTGGCCGCGGCGGGCGTGGGTACCATCGGCATCGTCGATATGGACGAGGTCGACGCCAGCAATCTGCAGCGCCAGATCCTGCACAACATGGACCGCATCGGTGACCGCAAGGTGGACAGTGCGAAGAAGACGCTGACGCTGATGAACCCCGATGTCAACGTGGTCACGTACGACACGCGCCTCGATGCGAGCAACATCTTGGACATCATCGCCGGCTACGACGTGATCGTCGATGGCGCCGACAACTTCCCCAGCCGCTACCTCCTCAACGACGCAAGCGTGAAGCTGGGCATCCCCGTCGTGCACGGCAGCATCTTCCGCTTCGAGGGCATGGTCAGCGTGTTTCATCCGCTGGTTGGCCCCACCTACCGCGACATGGTGCCCGAGCCGCCGCCGGCCGAGCTGGCCCCCAGCTGCGCCGAGGCTGGCGTGCTGGGCGTCTTGCCCGGCATCGTCGGCAGTATCCAGGCGCTGGAGGTCATCAAGATTCTGCTCGGTATTGGCGAGGGTCTCATCGGTCGCATCCTCTCGGTTGATACCACCGACATGAGCTTCCGTACCTTCAATCTGCGGCCCGACCCGGCCAACGAAGTGACGTACGCAAACCGCGACCGCATCATCGTGCAAGAGCTCGAAGGACTCTGCGCTCCCGGTCTGGCGCACTGATTCGTCTCGCACGCATGCGGGGCCGCGGGTAACGTCGCAGCGTGCACGCACAGGACGTCATCGCTCGCCCCGCCGCCCCGGCTCGCAACCTGTGGTTGCACGGGCCGCTACACGACACATTGCTCGGCTGGTGCTTCGTACCTGTAGCGCTGGTGGTGCACTTCGCGGAGCCGCACCTGACCCTGGTGCAGTCGATGGTGGGGGTCATCTTCCTGGTCTCGTTTGCCCACCAACCGCTCACCTTGGCCCTGGTCTATGGCGACCCCGTGCAGCGTGCCGCACACCGACGGCTCTACACCTGGGCGCCGCTGATTGCCGCCGCGCTCATCGTTGTCGGTCTTTCCATCTCGCTCACTCTGGTCGGGCTCATTGCCGGACTGTGGAATGCGGAGCACACGCTGATGCAGCGCTATGGAGTGCTGCGCATCTATGGTCGCAAAGCAGGCGACGACCACGGTTCGCTGGAGAAGCCGATGCTGATTGTGTGGCTGGTGACCGGTCTGGCGTTCATCGGGGCGTACGTCAATCTGGAGCAGTTGGTGCTCAAGCTTGGGCTCGACGAAACAAACGCTAATGGGGTCAAGCTGCTCGACCCCCTGCGCACGCCGGCGAGCGTGCTGTTCTGGGTGGGCTTGGTGGCCAGCGCAACGTTGGCCGATCGCTGGTGGCGTGCCGAGCGGTCGCTGGGTGCGAATGCCAGCCCGGCGAAACACCTCTACGCGCTGGGCACCTTGGGCTTGGTGGTTGTCGTCATGATCGACCCGATAGCCGGTGTCGCTGGGTACGTGGCCGCGCATGCGATTGAGTATTTCGCTGTCGTGCATCGGAGCCTGCGGACGCGGCGCGACGATGCGCCGGTGGCTGTCGCGACCAACACCCCGTGGCGTCGCGGCGGCAT
>JAYUCY010000068.1:0-9405 GCA_043740085.1 Ilumatobacteraceae bacterium | reverse complement strand
AGTTGCTCGACTCCACCCCGCCACGCCATGGGGGACTTTTTCTGGGGGAAATTTGACTACGACGAACAGATCTGATGCCGGCGATTCGGCAGAGACCGGGGCGGGCGGCGCGAGCCGCGGGGCCACCGCACCGGCGGCAGCATCCAACGCCGACGAACGCCTCGCCTACCGCTCCGTGTTCCAGCGGCTGTGCATACGACCTGAGGTGGGGGCCATCATCGGCGCCATCGGCATCTGGACGTTCTTTTGGGCTGTGTCCGGGACGTTCGGAACCGTGGGCCAGACATTCGGGTGGCTGGACACCGCCTCGACGCTTGGCATCATGGCCGTTGCTGTCTCGATGTTGATGATCGGCGGGGAATTCGACCTCTCGTCGGGCGCCATGACCGGCGCAATGGGGATGCTCATCATCTACCTGGTCAAAGAGACCGGTGAACTCGGAGGTCGCGGGTTTCCGCTGGTGATCGCGATCCCACTGTCACTCGCGGTGGCCCTCGGGATCGGCTACCTCAACGGTTGGATGGTGGCACGAACCGGGCAACCGAGCTTCATCGTCACGCTCGGCACGTTCTTCGCGTTGATCGGACTCAAGCTCGGCCTGGCAAAGCGCCTGGTGGACCAGATTCAGATCGGTCGCACTGACGAAGCATCGGACTTCAAGTTCTTCCGCCCGGCGTTCGCCGCGGAGTGGGAGCGGAATCAGCACGTCTTTGCACTGCGCGACTTCTTCTACATTCTTTTCCTCTCGCTCGGCGTCGTCGTCTTGGTTCTTGCGATGTGTGAGCTCTGGTTCAAACGCAGCGACGAACGCAAGGCAGCCGGGCTGATCCAGTTTCTCGTCAGCCTTGTTGTGGGCATCGGTGCCGCCGTTGGCCTTCACGCCACCGACGGCGTAGGCGCCAATGCGGCCATCGCGGTGTTGTTGGCGGTGTGTGTCGTCGTTGGTCTGCATGGATGGGCATCGTGGCGTTACGAGCCGGTCGCCGTCCGTGGTTCGGTGGTACTGGACTCGAGGATGAAACGACGGATCGGTCTGGGTCTGCTCCTGGTCGCTCTTTCGTCTGTCGTTGCGGTGATCATCGATTCGGCGTCCGCCAACAACATCATCTTCCCGTTCACGACCCAGGGTGTCCGCGTCATGCTGGCCATCGGGTTCGGTGTCGTGGGAATCACCATGTTGGCGGTGGCCTCTCAGGCCGCGTTGAGCGTCAGCGCAGCCACGAAGTTTGTTGCGACGTCTGCCTTGGCGCTGGGCATTGCAGCGATCGCCGCGACGATCTTCATCGACTCGACGGCGTCGAAGTTTCGTGCGGCGCTCTTCCCCCTGGCTTCGTTCCTGGCCGTAGTCGTCCTCGCCTGGGCCGTCTTGTCGTCGCGGTTCACTGAACGGCGAGTACACAATCCCCTCGCTGATCGACTGGGCAACCGAATGCTGGTTGTGGGAAGCCTGAGCGTGGTGGTCGGTCTGGCCGTTCGCATGCTCTTCGTCGTCCAAGCCGAGTTGGATGCGGGAATTCCGCCTGCGAAGACGTCGGTCCGCCTGTTCTGGTTCGTCGTCTTCACAGCCGTGATGATGTGGGTTCTCGCCCGGACGCGGTTCGGTAGCTGGACATTCGCCGTGGGTGGCAACAAGGAGGCCGCTCGTCAGGTGGGCGTACCTGCCGCACGCACCAAGACTCAGCTGTTCATGCTGGTTGCGTTCGCAGCATGGTTCGTCGGTCTACTCGTCGCCTTCCGGATCTTTTCGATCCAGGCGAATGCAGGTGACGGTCAAGAGTTCCTTTACATCATCGCTGCGGTCGTCGGCGGAACCCTGCTCACCGGTGGCTACGGAACTGCCTTCGGTGGGGCAATCGGCGCCTGCATCATGTCGATTCCCCTCATTGGAATCTCGAGCGCTCGTTGGAACACCGACTGGCGCTTCCTCATCATCGGCGCGATCCTGCTGCTCGCAGTGGTTTCCAACAAGTTTCTTCGCACCAGAGCCGAATCGGTGCGGCGATGAGCCCTTCGCGTCACCCACTAGCCCTGGAGGAATCCGATGTCTGACCACGCACTCCTGGAACTCGACAACATCTCGAAGTACTACGGCAACATCATCGCTCTGTCAGGCATCAGCACATCGGTCACCGCCGGCGAGGTCACCTGTGTGCTCGGCGACAATGGGGCGGGAAAGTCCACCTTCATCAAGCTTCTCGCCGGTGTCCACCAGCCGACCGAAGGCACGATCCGCATGAACGGCGAAGAGGTGTCGTTCGATTCGCCTCGCGCTGCGCTGGACTACGGCATAGCCACGGTGTACCAGGACCTGGCGATGGTCGCATTGATGTCCGTGTGGCGCAACTTCTTTCTCGGGTCGGAACCAACGAAGGGATTTGTTCCATTCAAAAGAATTGACACGGTGAAGGCGAAGCGGATCGTCAGGGACGAGCTCACGAAGATGGGTATCGACATCCGAGATACCGAGCAGCCTGTAGGAACGCTGTCGGGAGGCGAGCGACAATCCCTCGCCATCGCACGGGCTGGATACTTCGGTGCGAAAGTTCTGATCCTCGACGAGCCGACTTCCGCGCTCGGCGTCAAGCAGTCCGGTGTCGTGCTCAAGCGCATCGTCGAGGCCCGCGACAACGGCCTCGCCGTGATCTTCATCACCCACAACCCACGACACGCCTACCCGGTCGGCAATCGTTTCCTCATTTTGAATCGTGGCCAGTCCATGGGCTCGTTCGCGAAGCACGAGATCACCGTCGATGACCTTACTCGCCTGATGGCTGGTGGAGCCGAGCTCGAAGCGCTCGAGCACGAACTTCAGGCCAGCGGCTCGATCTCCGACTGAACCCAGTGTCTCACCAGCCATGACTGCACCATTCGCACTGGACGCGCTCCAGGTCCTCACCTTCGGCAGATCGTCGGTCGACCTGTATCCCGAACAGCACAACGTCGCGCTCGGTGATGTCGAGACGTTCCGCAAGTCCATCGGTGGTAGCCCCACCAACGTGGCGGTCGCCGCTGCTCGATTGGGTCGGCGAGCAGCGCTGATCAACCGGGTTGGCAACGACCCGTTCGGCGCGTACATACGCGTTGGTCTGCGCAGATTCGGTGTGCACGATGCGTTCATCACGACCGACCCCGAACTGCTGACCCCAGTCGTGTTCTGCGAACTCTTGCCTCCTGAGGACCCTTCCATCTACTTCTACCGCGAGCCGCGCGGGCCCGAGATGAACATCTCGGTCGACGACCTCCCGATGGATGCAATCAGGGCGGTGCCGGTGTTTTGGACGACGGGTTCGGTGTTCTCCGAGGAGCCGGCTCGGTCGGCTGCGATGGAGGCGTTGCGGATGCGCGGGCGTTCGCCGCACACCGTGATCGATCTCGACTATCGCCCGAGCTTCTGGGAGTCGGCAGCGCAGGCGACCGAGTTCATCTCGCCCGCGCTCGACCTGTGCACGGTCGTGGTCGGCAATCGCGACGAGTGCGAAGTCGCCGTGGGCACGCGTGTACCCGACCAAGCGGCAGATCGAATTTTGGAACGCGGGGTGTCGCTTGCAATCGTGAAGCTGGGCGCTGAAGGCGTGCTGGTGGCCACCACAGAATCTCGCACTGTCATCGACCCGATCCCGGTTCCGGTGGTGTGCGGGCTTGGCGCGGGTGATGCATTTGGAGGATCGCTCTGCCACGGCTTGCTCGCGGGCTGGAATGCGGCCGAGGTCGTGTCTCGGGCAAACGCTGCAGGCGCAATCGTGGCGGGCCGGTTGATGTGTTCCGACGAGATGCCGACCGCTGCCGAGATCGACTACCTCATCGAGACCGGTCTGGTTCCACAACGGGTCGCGTCATGATGCGGATCTCAGACGCTCAATGGCTCGACCTGCTCGACGTCCGAGCGACGCAGCCCGAAGCAATCGGTGTCGCACTTGCGGCCCGTCATCCGCGACCGATGCTCGCGGATGACGGGGCAACCTTCATCATCGCCATCGATCATCCGGCGCGAGGCATGGTTGGGCTCTCGGATCAGCCCTTCGTGATGGCGAACCGTCGCGACGTCCTGGAGCGCACGATGGTCGCACTCGCAGACCCGGGCGTCGACGGAGTCCTGGCAACTCCCGACATCCTCGATGATCTTGCCCTTCTCGGAGCGCTCGACGGCAAGATCACATTCGGGTCGTTGAACAGAGGCGGGCTGGCGGGGTCGGTGTGGGAACTCGACGACCAACTCACCGCGCACACGGTCGAATCGATCGTTCAACAGAACCTCGACGGGGCCAAGATGCTGTTGCGCATCGATCTCGCTGACAAGCGCACTCGGCTCACGATCGAGTCCTGCGCAAAGTGGATCACCGAACTGGCCGCTGCCAAGAAGATGGCAATGCTCGAACCATTGCCGTACACCACGAACTCCGATGGGCGAGCCGTGCTCGACACCAACGACGATGCGCTCGTGAAGTGCGTCGGCGTCGCCAGCGCACTTGGCGCGTCATCGGCGTACACGTGGCTGAAGCTTCCAGCGACCGACCAGATCGAACGCGTGATGGCAGCCACGAGCCTCCCGGGCCTCATCCTCGGTGGCTCTCCCGGGCCGGACCCGGAAGCCGCATTCGACGAGTGGCGGCGCGCAATGGCTGTACCGAACGTCCGCGGCCTCGTCGTGGGCCGCTCCCTTCTCTATCCCCCCGATGGTGACGTTGCCGCAGCCGTAGCCACGGCCGCGCGCATCGTGCATCCGTCTTCGCTACCAAGGACCATCTCACCGTGAATCGCACCAAGATCGGCGTCGCCGTCATCGGCTTTGGTTGGATGGGTCAGGCCCACACTCGCGCTTACATCCGGATTCCCACGCTGTTTCCCGAGCGCACCTACGACCCCGAGTTGATCATCATCAGCGACAACATGCAGTCTCGAGTCGACGAAGCGGTCGAGTCGTTCGGCTTCCGAGAGGGGACGACCGATTGGCGCAAGGCCGTCGAGCACCCTGATGTCGACGTCGTGTGCATTTGTGCGCCCAACATGCTCCACGAACCGATGGCGATTGCTGCTGTCGAGGCAGGCAAGCACGTGTTCTGCGAGAAGCCGGTGGGGGGCACACCCGAGCAGACGGTGCGCATAGAGGCTGCGAGCCGCCAAGCCGGGGTGATCACCGGGGTTGGGTACAACTATCGCTGGGCGCCGCTGGTGCAGTACGCGAAGCAGCTGATC
This sequence comes from Ilumatobacteraceae bacterium, assembly GCA_043740085.1. Taxonomy (GTDB): domain Bacteria; phylum Actinomycetota; class Acidimicrobiia; order Acidimicrobiales; family Ilumatobacteraceae; genus UBA668. The sequence goes on along the minus strand of JAYUCY010000068.1, from coordinate 4,212 downwards.
GCCGACGGAACACTCGGTGAGATCACCAACTACAACGGCCGCTTCTTCACGATGTACGGCTCGAACCCTATGGGGCTGTTGTCGTGGCGATTTCAGCTCGACGGGGCCGGGCACGGCGTGTCGTCGGACATTCTCAGCCACTCGATCGATCTCGCTCACATGCTGGTGGGCCCGATCAAGAAGGTCGTCGGAACGGGTCACACCTACATTGCGGAGCGTCCGCTCCCCACTGAAGGGGGGACGCACTACAGCATGGGTGAGCCAGGCGATCCGACCGGACCAGTCGAGAACGAGGACTACTTCGGTGCGATGGTGCAGTTCGGAAGCGGAGCACGCGGCACGTTCGAGGCGAGCCGGACAATCGTGGGCCCGGAGAGTCAGTGTGCATTCGAGGTGTACGGCACCAAGGGTTCGCTCAAGTGGAACCTCGAGACGATGAACGAACTGCAACTGAATCTCGTCGGCAGCCCGGCACGCGGTTACACCACCGTCTACGCGGGTGATCGATATCCGTACCACGGCCACTTCGTCCCGGGTGATGCGAACTCGATCGGCTACGAAGATCTCAAGGTGATCGAGGACTACGAGTTCCTGTCGTCGGTCGCGGCCGGCCGCCAGCACGTGCCGGGGTTCGCCGAGGCCATCGACTACGTCAGCGTGCAGGCGGCACTGTTGAAGAGTTGGCGGTCCGAGAAGTGGGAAGACGTGATTCGGCTGTGAGTACGCAGCGAATGACGGTTGCTCAGGCGATCGTGAGACACATGATCGCCCAGACGACGGAGCTCGGTGATACCACCTCGGCGCCGCTTTTCCCCGGCGTGTTCGGCATCTTCGGTCATGGCAACGTGACCTGCCTCGGGCACGCGCTCGAGGAGCACAAAGAGCAGCTGCCGACATGGCGCGGCCAGAACGAGCAGGGAATGGCACTCGCTGCCACGGCCTACAACAAGGCTGTGCGTCGGCGCCAGATCATGACTGCGACGTCGTCGATCGGGCCGGGCGCGACCAACATGGTCACAGCAGCCGGTGTTGCACACTCGAACCGGATCCCGCTGCTCCTGATTGCGGGGGACTCGTTCTCGACGCGTACCCCCGACCCTGTGTTGCAGCAGGTCGAGCACTTCGGCGTGCCCTCGACAACGGTCAACGATTCGTTCCGCTCGGTGACGCGCTATTGGGACCGGATCACCGTTCCCGAGCAACTACTCACGTCGCTTCCTCAAGCGATCGACACGATGCTGGACGCCGCCGACTGCGGACCAGCGTTCTTCGGGCTTCCGCAGGACGTGCAGGCGATGGCGTTCGACGTACCAGACGAGTTCCTCGCCCCTCGCCATCACGCAATCGTCCGCTCTCGGCCCGACCGTGGTCAACTCGCCACCGCGGCCGAGGCGCTGCGCAACGCCTCGAAGCCGCTGATCATCGCCGGCGGCGGCGTGCACTATTCGTTCGCCGAGGCAGCGTTGCTCGAATTTGCCGAGCGATACAACATCCCCGTGGTCGAGACCGTGGCCGGCAAAGCCAGCCTGATTTCGACGCATCCGCTGAACTGCGGGCCGATTGGTGTCACCGGTTGTGAGTCGGCGAACATCCTGGCAGCCGCAGCTGACGTAGTGCTGGCGATCGGAAGTCGCCTCGAGGACTTCACGACTGGTTCGTGGACGCTGTTCCAGAACCCCGAAGTGACGATCATCGGTCTCAACGCATGCCGTTTCGATGCCCACAAACGCCGTTCGCTGGCGCTGGTCGCCGACGCCCGTGAGGGCATTTCGGAACTCGGCAAGGCGCTCGGTGATTGGCGCTCGGATGACGACTGGACGGAGCGTGCATCCACTGCTCGCGCTGGCTATCACGCGTACATCGACAAGATCGCCGCATCCACGGAGGGCTCAGGCCCGGTCACCTACGCCCAAGTGGTCGGCGCAATCGACCGGAACAAAGCGCCCGGCGATTATGCATTGGCCGCGGCAGGCGGTTTCCCGGGTGAGGTCAACAACGGCTGGCGCGCAGACGAGCTGAACAGCTTCGACTGCGAGTACGGTTTCTCGTGCATGGGCTACGAGATCGCCGGTGGATGGGGTGCCAAGATGGCGATGCCCGACCGAGAGGTGATCGTGTTCGTCGGCGACGGATCCACGATGATGATGAACTCCGACCTCTATAGCTCAGTGATTTCTGGCTACAAGATGATCGTGATCATCTGCGACAACGGCGGTTTCGCGGTGATCAATCGCCTGCAGATCAACCAGGGCGGGGTGCCGTTCAACAACTTGCTCGACGATTGCAGGGGTCCGAACGTCGACGTGCGTGTCGACTTCGAGATGCTGGCTCGTGCCCAGGGCTGCAATGCGGAGACCGTCTCGACGGTTTCCGAGCTCGAGGCAGCAATGGTCCGTGCAAGGGCGTCCGATCGCACCTACGTGATCACGTTGCAGACTCACGCCTACGAATGGACCGAAGGCGGAACGTACTGGGAAGTGGGCGTACCGGAGGTGTCCTACCGGCCCACCGTTGTGGCCGCTCACGAAGAGATCGTCAGCGGCAAGTCCGCACAGCGCCGAGCATGATCCCCAAACCTGTCATGGCACCAACGGCAAACCGAAAGTCTCAGGAGGAAGAACAGTGACCATCAGATTTGCAGTGCTCGGCTGTGGCCGCATCGGAAAGATGCACGCCGACATGCTCGAGCGAGTTGTAGCCGGGGCATCGGTCAGTGTCGTCTACGACGTGGTGAGGGCAACGGCGCAGTCCTTGGCGGACGAGATCGGCGCTCGCGTTGCTACATCGCTCGAGGAGGCCGTCAGCGCCGAGGATGTCGACGCGGTGGCAATTTGTACCAGCACCTCCACCCACGTCGATGCGATGATCGCAGCTGCTCAGGCGGGCAAAGCAATCTTTTGCGAGAAGCCGATCTCGCTCGGGATCTGGGAGGTCGACCGAGGCCTTGCTGCGGTGGCGTCCGCAGGGGTGAAGCTGCAGATCGGTTTCAATCGTCGCCACGACCCGAGCCACAAGGCGGTCGCCGACGCCGTCAAGCGCGGCGCAGTCGGAGACGTGCACATCTGCAAGATCACCAGCCGAGATCCGGGTCCGCCGCCGGTCGAGTACATCAAGTTCTCCGGCGGCATGTTCAACGACATGACCATTCACGACTTCGACATGGCGCGATACGTCACCGGCAGCGAGGTCGTCGAGGTATTCGCAAGAGGCGCTGTTCGAGTCGATGCAGCTATCGGTGAGGCCGGCGACATCGATACCGCGGTGATTTTGCTGACGCATGCAAATGGGGCGATCACGACCATCGACAACAGTCGCAAGGCCGCCTACGGGTACGACCAGCGTGTCGAGGTGTTCGGATCACTCGGCATGGTTTCATCCGAGAACCCGCACCAGTTCCACGGCGCCCTCGCGACAGCTGCCGGGTTCAGCCGGCCACCGCTGGAGCACTTCTTCATCGAGCGCTATGCGCGCAGCTATTTGGATCAGTGGACGGCGTTCGTGCACATGGTGACCACTGACGGCCCCAGCCCATCCACGGGTGCGGACGGTCGCGCGCCCCTGGTGATGGCGACGGCCGCGTTGCTGTCGATGCAGCAGAATCGCCCGGTCACCATTGAGGAAGTGGACGGGGCCGGTGCGAACGGGTCAGCATCATGAGCGAAGCTCTGTCTCATTCCGGCCAGCCAATGCGTCATGCCCGAGCCGTCGGGCCGATGCGCGAGCTCGACATGGGCCATCACCGCTCGCGGGTGGCGGACGGGTCGATCCGGATCGACGTGACTCCGCAGAACGCAGGTTGGGACTTCCTCAGCTTCGCAGTGGTCGAACTTCAGCCTGGTGAGTCCCACAGCGCCCTGCTCGACGACCAGGAGACGGCAATCGTCCCGCTTTCGGGAGCCGGGTCCGTGACCTGCGGCCACGACACCTTCGAACTGAGCCGAGCGAGCGTGTTCGAGCAGATGCCCCACATCGTCTACGCGCCACCGAAAACGTCGATCACCGTGACGGTTCCCGAAGCGGCGGACCGTCCGTTCGAGTTCGCGATCGGGTCGGCTCCGGCCGAAGGCAAGTACCCGGTCCGCCTGATCGAACCGGCGCAGATGAAGCAGGAGTTGCGTGGCGGGGGGCAGGCGTACCGGCAAGTGAATCACGTGCTTGCTCCGCCGATCGACGCTGAGAGGCTGATCCTGTACGAGGTCTACGTCCCGCGAG